>NZ_JBHUDE010000018.1:0-91285 GCF_042678205.1 Oceanobacillus luteolus | reverse complement strand
AAGACCGATAATGATAAATTTGACTCAAAAAAGGATCCTAGCAAAGTTTTGATTGCTTGGATCCTTTTTAATTACTGTTTTCGGCTAGTTATGTCCCAGCCTCTATTTTTTTCTTTGTATGCCTATTGACAATAAACTCATCCACTATTATAGTTATACACATGAGTGTAACACCGTAATACCATAGAACGACTAAAGGAGGGTCGGCCGATGAGAAATATATTCACCGAAGATAAACCCATCTATCTTCAAGTTCGTGAGCAGATTGAAGATCAAATCATCAATAAACAATTACAAGCAGGTGACCAGGCGCCTTCAATAAATCAACTTGTAAATTTTTTTAAAATCAATCACCAGACCGTCTCAAAAGGAGTTAATCAGCTTGTGGAAGAAGAAATTCTTTATAAGAAAAGAGGGATTGGAATGTTCGTTTCAGAAGGAGCTAGGGAAAAACTTCTCGTCAAACGACGCCAATTATTCATTGAGGATCATATTGTGAACCTTGTACAGGAAGCTAAGAAATTAGAAATAACCGATGAAGAAATTTTGAAGTTTATCAAGCAAGTAAAAGGAAGTGAAAAAGAATGAATATAGTCGCTAGAAATCTCAACTTCGCTTATGGACGTCATGAGCATGTTCTGAAGGATATTAATTTCGAGATCAATGAACCTAAAATCTATGGTCTATTGGGTAGAAATGGTGCGGGTAAAACATCGCTTCTCTCCATTATCGGCTCCTTCCGTGAACCAACTTCAGGCGAATTATTGATAAAAGGTGAAGCTCCCTTTGAAAATGCAGAAGTGATGCAGCAGGTAACTTTTATGTACAGTAAAGATTTCAGCAGTGAAACAGAAAATGCCAAGTCCTTGTTGAAGGATTCCAATCGATACCGTCCGAATTTTGATTACGACTACGCATTGCAACTCGCCGAAAAATTCAAACTGGATTTGAAGAAACCATTATCTAAACTATCAAAAGGAAAGCAATCGATATTCAATGTGATTGTAGCACTAGCAAGCAGAACTCCAATTACGATATTTGATGAGGTTTATCTTGGTATGGATGCTCCGGCTCGAGATTTATTTTATAAAGAACTGCTAAAAGAACAAGAACTGCACCCTCGCATTATGATTCTATCCACACACCTCGTATCAGAAATGGATTATTTATTCGATGATGTACTGATCATAAAGGACGGAAAACTATTGCTCCACGAATCATATGAAGAATTATTATCACGGGGAGTCACACTAATTGGAAGTAAGCAGGCAGTGGATACTTTCAGCAACGGAAAAGATATTATTCACCACGAACAATTAGGCGATACACATTCTGTCACCCTCTACGGAGCATTCGGTGAGGATGAAAAACAACGCGCCAAACAGCAAGGGCTACAAGTCGGCCATAGTTCATTGCATGACTTGTTTATTCAACTCACAAAGGAGGAGGATTGAGATGAACAAACCTATACCGTTCTCACGAGTCGGTTTTGATTTACTGCAAGCACAGCTCATCTGGACATTATGGTATTTGGGGATACTCGTCCTTGTCAATATTGTCAGACTTGTATTCTCTGCAGATGAAATCGATACATTTTATAATCATGCTTTTGTTGCAAGTAACGTTTATATGCTCGTAATAGGGATAATTTCAATTTACTTCCTTCCCTACTTTGTAGAAAATGGAATAACTAGAAAAAACTATTTTTACGGGAATATCATCGCTAGCATATGCTTATCGATATTAATACCTATTATTGCTTATGTTATTACCATTTTTGAAGGACTTGTGCTAAGTAACTTAAAACAATCTATGCTACATGCTGTGCCTGACCCGGATACAAATTTCATCGGTGATATATTTCAGAGCATCCTTCTTACTCCCCATGTTGATATGGAAGCAAACCTCTTATTATCACTAGGTTTATTCAGCATCAATATATTTGGATTTTACCTTATCGGTTGGCTGATTGGAACTGCCTTTTATCGATTAGGAGTAATTGGCGGCCTGTGCTTCATTGCCATATCACTTTTAATCATCGTAGCAAAGGATTCTTTCTTGAGAATAGCCATGGACCATCCATTATTTGAGAGTTTTTCAATCTTTGAAGCTGTGCCTGAAAGCATGGCATTGGTTCTCGTATTTATCATTCTATTGGTACCTATATTCCTTATCCGCCTCTTAACGAAACGAGCACCAGTTAAAATTTAAACACACAAAGAAGGGGGATAATCCCCCTTCTTTTATACTGATTCTGTATTCGGCTTAACTAATTTCTTTCTCAGCCAAGGCTGTGACTTCCAACGTCGATACGCGAAAATGCCTCTAAACCACTCATCCATTCCTTGTGCAAGCCAAACACCGAGCAGACCTAAACCAAGATGGATACCAAATAGATAACTGAAAACGACCGCAATCCCCCACATTGATATTATGCCGATCACAACTGGGAATCTTACATCTCCTACCGATTTCAGAGATCCCATCAACACCATGTTAAAGGCACGACCAGGTTCAATGAATACAATCGCCCAAAGGACGGGTACCGCAACCGCAATAATTAATGGGTCCTCTGTAAACATTCCAAGTAAACTCTCCCCAGTTAATGCAATAACTAATGAGATAACGAGGGAAACAAGGAAAGCAATTCTTAATGTTTTCAAGCCCCGCTTCAATGTTTTATCATACAATTGTGCTCCAACATAACGAGCCACCAAGATCTGTGTACCTTGAGAAATCGCAATTGAGAACATGAAACAGAACATGGATATATTTAAAATATAAACCCTAGCTGCTAAAGCGGCATCACCAATAATTGCTACAAAGCTTGTAATCACCACTTGTGAAAACTGATAGGAAAGCTGCTCCCCAGCTGAAGGGATACCAATACCCATCAAATTTTTCGTATTTGTTTTGTCTATTTTCAGAATGTCTTTCAGATTAAATTTAATCGCCAGACGTTTATAAACGAAAAACAACAGAGCAAAAACAAGAAATATCCTAGCCACGATGATCGCAACAGATACACCTACCACCCCTGTTACTGGAATGCCGGCAAAACCATATATAGCAATGAAGAAACCTATAATGCTGATTATATTCATAACTATCGTCACGAACATTGTTTCTCTCGTATAGCCATAGCTTCTGAGCATCGCACTTAATGCCAACGCTACCGATTCAATACATAAGGAAAGACCAGTAACGACTAAGAAAGTGTGCGCAAAATCATAAACTTCCCCGCTCAATCCATAGAAGTTTAAAAATATACCACCGAATAAAATTACAACAATGGTCATCGCAATACCAATCCAGAAATTCAACCCAAATGCAGATCTTGCATAATTTCGGGCCACCTTAATATTATCGGCTCCAAGGTTCTGCCCAATTAAAATCGTTGCACCAATTGCAGTAACGTTAAAAATAAGAATAAATATGTTCATAATTTGGTTGGCTACACCAACCCCAGCAACCGCATTATCGGAATACCCACTCAAAATCAAAGTAGCAATAATCCCTACACTCATATGTAGAGAAATTTCAATAAAGAGCGGCCATGTAATACTGAACAGTGACTGTTCCTGATATTTATTTGTTTTTACACTCAATGGTAATCGTTTCTCCTTTACGATTATTTCGTTCTCCTAATTTATAAGCAACACTTTTCCAGCAAAAAAGACCGCCCAAAAGTTCGTAAAACCACGATCTTCCGCGACAGCCCACATCAACATTAGCATATTCCACTATTCGTTTCCCTATTAGTAAGAGTTTTTGTTTTTATAATTTCTGCATTAGAATATTATATCATAAACCATGCACTTTTCAACCAAAAAATAAAAAGGAAAAACGCAACCTGCGAATTTCCTTTTTTCTTAATCTATTACTGATTTCGTTTATTCTTGTTATGAATTTGATTCGTATCGAAATCCTCTGCAATTTCCGTTTGATAGTTAAACCCTCTTTTGTATTTTTGTTCCTCCTGATCAGGAAACACATTGGCCTCCACATATCGATGGAAAAATATTTCAAAAAAAGTTACACCGATGGCTGCTAATAAAGAAGCCGTAAAGGTATTATCAATCGCAGTCATATTTTCTATATACAAGTAAATTACGGCCCAAGCAAGCCCGAAGTCTGCAATCGTTCCTATTGTATTATTTGTCTTTGGCAGGATAAATAAATCACCAAGCAAATATGCCAACGCCCCTAAGATAATCGATAAAACCAACACTTGCGTAAATGTCATACCAAAACTGAATCCTAAAATCAAATATAATATAGCCACGGCACCGACGAACTTAATCAAAAATGCTCTCAAGTGTTTGTTCAAGTTGAAACCTCCTTTTATTCCAAGCCTGTGAGTAAAAACTGAGCTATTGCTATTTCGCTAACTTCAAAGCTGCTTTCGATGCCTTTAATTCCACTTTCAACTGTTTATCGAAATCTCTAGGATGGTAGTAGCCTTTCTTTATCATGTATTGACTGATTTGCTTATGGGTTTGGATAGCATCATTTAATTGACCACGGAGCAATGTACGTACCTCAGGGGTTACAGATTCCGTTAAAGCAAAGGTCAAATTTCTAACCGCTGCTTTGGATGAAATCAGAAAATCGAGAGCAATTACTTGATCTGTCATTCCGCTCATACCTGCAATTTTTTGGAGCATATTCGTCACATGACCACCTCCCTACTCTTTAATAATTCATTAATTTGGTCGACATGCTGCTTTCCTGCCGACACTTCCATCGTAAGAATGTTTTTGAGCTCTTCACATCCCACTAATCCCTGCATAACTGCAGCTTTTGTTAGACTTAGATTTTTTAAAGCCAAGACTTCCTGCAGTTCCATTCTTTCATGGAGAGCTAATTTCTTCTTCATGACTTCACCTCTAATCAAACATTTTTCATAGCTTTTGCGATATCCTCCATTACTATTCAATTTCTTTTATCGCATAATCTAGCAACGCCTTCAGGAACCCTATTCAATATGTATAGGATGGAATTTTCGTGGAAAAGTAGGATTACTTAAATCAGGAGGTTATGCATATGGAGAAAGATCACTTGGCTTACCATGAAACTGTCGATACTCATGAACTTTTGAACTTGAGGACTATAGGATTACTCAAGTCCAAGCTGATGCAGGGAGTAGTCTTTGACCAGGAATTGCGCAAATTAATGCAAAAAAATGTAGAGACATCGATTATGGATATGAAAGAATTGAAACGATTATATCCTGAGAAAAGTCCGGAGTGAGGTGACAACCATGAATGATTATTTAGATCCAATTAACGCCGTGGGAATGCCCGAAAAGATTGATTCTGCGATCGCACTAGATTTATTGCTGACCGTGAAAGAAGCAATCCGCAATTATTCCGTTGCCTTAACGGAAACTACGAGTCCGGAACTCAGAACTACACTCCACCACCAAATGGAAGCTATGATTGATTTCCAAACTGAAGTGATTCAGCTCATGGCCGATAAAAAATGGTTTCATCCGTATGACTTGGATGAACAACAAATACTAGACTTGAAATCAGCTCAGAATGCAATAGAAATAGCTGCATTGAACCTTTTCCCAGACAACAACAACCGAAAAGGACTGTTCCCTACACCACCAAAATAAACGTAAGAAAGGAGTCAAATGATGAAAGCAGTCACCTATCAAGGAGTTAAAAATGTAGTAGTCAAAAATGTAGAAGCTCCCAGAATTCAGAAGCCAGATGATATCATCGTCCGCCTTACAAGTACTGCGATTTGCGGTTCCGACCTGCATCTTATTCATGGAATGATACCAAACCTTCAGGAAGATTATATTATTGGCCATGAACCGATGGGCATAGTGGAAGAAGCGAGCCCAGAAGTTAAAAATGTTAAAAAGGGAGATCGGGTCGTTATTCCCTTCAATATAAGTTGTGGCGAATGCTGGTACTGCATACATGAACTGGAAAGCCAATGTGATAACTCTAACGATAATGGCGAAATGGGTGCATATTTCGGTTACAGCGGGACAGCTGGTGGCTATCCAGGTGCACAAGCAGAGTACTTAAGAGTTCCATATGCAAATTTCACTGCTTTTAAAGTTCCCGATGATAGTGAAGTGGATGATGATAATCTACTCTTACTATCTGATGCAGGTACGACCGCTTATTGGAGTGTGGACAACTCCGGGATGAAAGAAGGAGACACAGTCGTTATTCTTGGTGCGGGACCCGTTGGTTTACTGGCACAAAAGTTTGCCTGGTTAAAAGGTGCAAAAAGAGTAATCGCTGTAGATTATGTTGGATACCGATTAGAACATGCGAAGCGGACGAATAACGTAGAAATAATTAATTTTGAAGACCATGAAAATGTAGGTTCCCATTTACATGAAATCACTAAAGGTGGAGCTGACGTGGTCATTGATTGTGTTGGTATGGATGGAAAAATGAGTGACCTCGAATTTCTTGCCACCGGACTCAGGCTTCATGGTGGTTCGATGGGCGCACTAGTTATCGCAAGTCAAGCGGTTAGAAAAGGCGGCAATATCCAGGTTACTGGTGCCTATGCAGCTAGATACAACGCCTTCCCATTAGGCGATATCTTTCAGCGCAACGTAAATCTAAGAACAGGTCAAGCACCCGTCATTCATTACATGCCCCATCTATATAAACTCATTGCTGATGGCAAGGTTGATTTAAGTGATATCATTACCCATCCGCTACCTTTGGAAGAAGCAGCATATGGATATGAAATTTTCGATGCTAAGCTGGATAATTGTATAAAAGTAGTTTTAAAACCGTAACGCAATTGCCATATATTGGATGTTCCGTTCTAGAGAGAGTTATGATATAATATTCTTCTATATTTATATAGAAGGAGGATGCCGCATGGCAAAAAAAGCATTAGTGGTAAAACAACAAAAGCCACAGAAATTTGCAGTTCGCGAATATAGCCGTTGCAAACAGTGCGGCAGACCACACAGTGTACTACGTAAATTTGAATTGTGTCGTATCTGCCTTCGTGAATATGCATATAAAGGACAACTTCCTGGCTTGAAGAAAGCTAGCTGGTAATATATAGAGATAAAACGGTGAGAATATTTTTATTCTCGCCGTTTTTTTACATAAAGCAAAATAAAACCTGGATAAGCAATTTATTGCTAAACTGCTTATCCAGGTTTATATATCATAACTTAGCGATTATTGTTAGGAAAAATCTTGTCCGCAAAATTTTCCCCTCGAAGAATAGTGTATCCCGTTTGACAAAAATCACTCAAAAATTCTTATAATGTTTTATTATCAGTTTCTGCTCTTAATTTAAATTGAAGTGGATTCAGTTGTTCCCATGCATTTCCTACTTGCAGTAATTGTTGTTCAGATAAATGCCTGCCTATAAATTGCATACCTGCTGGAAGTCCGTTGCTATCTATTCCCATAGGTACGGCTAAGGCTGGAACGCCTGTTAAATTAACCGGTACAGTAAATGGCAGTGTTCGCTTTACAACATCTAAATTTTGCTTCACCCAGTTTGCTTGAAATTTTGGAGTCTTAATAGGTATCGTTGGCCCGAGCAACATATCCACTTCTTGAAATGCCTTCTCAAATGCTTGAACCATTCTTCTTCTTGCCTGTTGTGCTTGAACATATTTTCTTCCTTCCATTAATGATCCAGCCAAAAAAAATGAACGAATATCTGGAGAATAATCTTCCGGGTGTGTTTTTAACCATTCGTTGTGAAAGGCAGCCGCCTCACTGCCTACAGTCAAATATCCAGAAAATGTGGACATCTCCAGTTCGGGAATCTCCAGTTCTTTTACCTCTGCACCTAGATACTGTAACTGGACGACTGCCCTTCGAAACAACATTGCTATATCCTCATCTAATCCCTTAACATAGTAGGTGGGAATCCCAATTTTGATTCCTTTTATATCATTATGGATTGCCTCTGAATAATTAGGTAGTGGAACACGTAAAATTGCTGGATCGTTCGGGTCATATCCTGCCATAACTTGTAGCATAATTGCCAAATCGCCAACCGATCGCGCCATTGGTCCAACCGTGTCCAATGACCATGCGGAAGGGAAAACTCTAAAGGTACTGACTAGTCCATAAGTGGGTTTTAAACCGTACACCCCGCACATTGACGCTGGTAAACGAATGGACCCGAATGTATCACTGCCTGTTGCAAGTGTAGCCAGCCCAGCTGCTAAAGAAGCTGTCCCTCCCCCACTTGAACCTCCTGGCATATATTCGAGATTCCAAGGATTACGAGTGGTTCCAAAAAAAGGATTAGTTCCAGTAGAGCCCGCAGCAAGCTCATGCATATTCTGTTTACCGAGCATAATGACACCGCCATGTAACAATTTGTTCACGACAGTTGCCGATTCACTAGGAAAAAAATCTGCAAAAAGTTTTGACCCATCCGTCGTTCTAATACCCTTCGTAAATTTATTGTCCTTTATTCCAACACCAATACCATGTAATGGTCCTAAATATTCTCCTTTCATAATTTTATTTTCCGCGTCCTTTGCCTGAATTATAGCCAATTCCTCCAGTGGTGTAATGTATGTCCTAAGTGTCCCGTCCATTTGCCTGATACGCTGTAACATATGTTTTGTCAGTTCTACTGGCGAAAGCTGTTTTCCTTTGATATATTTCCCCAGTTCTCTAGCTGTCATTAAAGAAAGATCGTTCATTTCAATAGCTCCTTATCTACAACTGTAATGGGAACTTCCATATTTAAATACGGAGCATTTGCCAAAGGTTGCTCTGCTTTCTGTACCGTCAATAATATGTCTTTTATAAAGACAAGATCAGACTCAATCACTGGAAAACCTTGTGCTTGTAAGTTGTTCTTTATTAAGAATTCACCCATACCTTCAACCCCTTAAGATGATGTCGCGCTATACTATATGAATGCCTATTTGAATTGTGCAAATTTAGTTCTAGACAGAGGTTATCATTCATAGCTATAACATTGGGTGATTAATTGAAAAAGGTGGGTATGCTATGGATGATAAGTCTTCAAAAGATAAAAAACAGACAGACCAGCCTAGAGCCGAAAATGCAAAGCAGCAACAACTGGACCATTTCCGGATCCGAGATACAGGAAATCCATTAACTACAAAGCAAAACCTAAAGGTATCCAATGATTCGGAAACATTAAAGGCTGGGGTACGTGGACCGCAACTGACCGAGGATTTTTATTTTCAAGAGAAAATGGGGCATTTCAATCGGGAAGAGATTCCTGAGAGAGTGGTGCATGCAAGAGGATATGGAGCGTACGGTGAGTTTGAGTGTTATCAATCAATGAGTCATGTGACAGAGGCAGGTTTCTTACAAGAAGCTGGAAAGAAGACCCCGACGATTGTCCGCTTCTCAACGGTTCAAGGTCCAAAAGGTTCTTATGATACGGCAAGAGATTTACGCTGTAAAGGGGTCAAATTTTACACAGAGGAAGGGAATTATGACTTAACAACGATTGCCATGCCGGTATTAATCATACAAGATCCAATGAAATTCCCTGATGTGATGCATGCATATCAAAATAAGCAGGATGAAGGAATTCCTACCGCCACCGGTGCCCATGACAGGTTCTGGGACTTTGTAGCAAGTAATCCGGAGTCCATCCATATGGTGACCTGGATTATGTCAGACCGTGGTGTCCTTAGAAGTTATCGTGAGATGGAGTCTTGGTCGATTAATACGTATATATTCATGAATGACCAAGGCAAAGGAACTTTCGTAAGGTTTGTTTGGAAGCCGGTTGATGGCGTTCATTCCTTGCTAAATGATGAAGCTTTAAAAATCGGTGGGTTAGATCCTGATTATCACCGTCGCGATCTCCGTTTATCCATTGACCTCGGGTATTATCCGGAATACGAGCTTGGTGTACAAATGCTTGAAATGGAAGATGAGTTTAAATTTGATTTTGATATTCTTGATCCTGCGAAGTTTTGGCCGGAAGAATTGATACCGGTTCAAAAAATCGGAAAGTTAACCTTGAATCGTAACGTGGATAATGAGTTTGCTGAATTGGAACAAGTTGCATTCAATCCTGCGAATGTTGTTCCTGGAATAGGTTTCTCTAATGACCCCGTCCTACAAGGAAGGTTATTTGCATATCGTGACACACAGCATCACCGTCTAGGAAGCGCGAACCACGATGAATTGCCAGTAAACCGTCCACTTTGTCCATTTCATAACAATACCCGTCGCGGATTTATGCGTCACCGGATTGACGTTGACCAAATAAATTATCGTAATAACTCCTTAGCTGGCAACACACCGTACGTTACTCCACCAGAAGAGGGCGGTTATAAAGAATATCCGAAACGTGTGGAAGGCCATGTCATCCGGGGACGAAGCCCATCATTTAATGACTTTTTTACTCAGCCTAGAATATTCTGGAACAGTTTGACTCCGGTGGAGAAACAACATACGATAGAAGCCTTCAGTTTTCAGCTTGGAAAAGTAAAAACCGAGTCTGTCCGTCAAAAGAATGTCGATCTCCTTGTGAATGTGGATAGGGAAATGGCGTCCATTATTGCTGATAATATCGGTGTAAGAAGACCAAGCGGAGATAATGTACCTGTCTCAACAAGTTATCCTTCTCTAAGTCAGGCAAATACTCCAAAGTATGCGAGGATGCAAAAAGTAGGAGTTTTGATTGGAGACGGATTTAATGATCAGGAAGTAAATGACGTGCTAAATGAATTGAGAAGAAATCAAACTGTCATCCGAATTATAAGCCAAACATTAGGAACGGTCACAGGTTCAGGTGGTACAAAGCTCCGGGTCGACGAAACATTCTTGACTTCCAGCCCTTATCTCATGGACACTCTCTATGTAGTAGGGGGAACTTCCAAAACACAAGATAGATTTAATGCGAATATCGCCGATTATATTCGTGTGGCTTATACACATTACAAGCCAATAGGGGTCGCCTCTACCGGACAATCATATATTCAACCATCACCTGGAAACAACTTAGCCGGAGTCGTCTTCGCAAACAATAACCCTAATTTTGCTCGGGACTTTGTTGCGGCAATCACACAACAGCGTTTCTGGGATCGGACATAATAAAAGGTAGAAAGGATAATTTTGATATCCTTTCCACTTAATTTATTGACCTAATTAATCTTCCCAATAAAATAAAGCATCCATTACCTTATACTCTCGTGAATCACGATAAAGCGTCGCAATACTCGTTCGAAAATCTAAAGGTAGTTCCGCAACTTTTTGGTCAAGCACTTGATAATCAAATTCCTCTAAAGTTTGAATAATTTGCTGTTCCAGACACTTGAATTTTTCAGTTAACTGCAAGCGGTGTAATCCATCGAGCAATGTTCCCGACCCACCTGATAAGACTTCACCTGTACTCTTCCTGTATTTCCTAGATCGTTCATCTTCCCCCATTATAACTACCGGTGCCAAGCGACAAACATTAATAATCATTCCGTTTATTTGGATTTCTTGGATGTCCCGCCATTCCTCCAATACAGTTACATCCTCTTTCCGGTAACAGTACAATTCAACAAAAGAAGCATATCCGCTTCCAAAATGATCCCATTCCGCTTCGATGATAAGGTTCGGAATCCGTTTTAAATGGTAAAACAAACGCCGGATATGTGCTTCTATTTCTTGAGGATTATTTGTATGATAGGGAAAGACATGCCCTATAGCCTCACCTGAGATTACCTGTTTTAATTCTTCTTTTGTAAACATAAACTTTCACCCATTCGTCATCCACTCACGTTGGAATTACAGCTATAATACCATATTTTTAATATAGTAATTTTAAAAAAGAAGTATTGCACAAAAAACTGCCTATGAGAGTTTTCTCATAAGCAGTTTCACAATACCTATTCATCACTTCCGCGATAACGCTCATACGGCAGAGTATTCCATGTACGGTACTCTAGCTGGTCTTTTTGGATTGGTGTAGAAAGGTCCTCAAATATCTTTCGTGCAACGTCCAATTCTTTCTTAGCTTCTTGCTTATCTTGGTACATAAATTCATCAGAAGCAGCCTCTGGCGCTTGTTCCACCTTCTCCTCCAGGTTCTCGACGACCATTTCTTGATGTCGATGGATCGTTTCCCTTGCTTCTGTCACCCAATCATCTTGGGCTGAACGATTGACATCGGTTACATAAGTAAATTCGTTATAAATATCTCGGTACACCCTATCAGCATTCTCCCTGACGTCGCGGGTGACTGCAATTAAGTCTTCAATCGTCAATTGCTCAGGCTCCAGCTCCTGTTTCCGCTTCGCACCGCCGAGGCGCTCGTTCTTCAAGTAAAACGGGAAGATACTCTTAATCGTTTTACCAACTGGATTAATTGCCATCTGATTTTCATCAATACCTTTAGGCTGGATACCTTGCATTGCAATCCGCGCTGACTCTGGACGTACGATTTCTTTCGGTGGAAGTATACCGTATCGTAGAAGCTCACGGATACCTGTTCCAGAAATATTGATGCGATACTTATCATCATGCGGGCAAGTATATTCAGATGCTGGACTATCGCAACGTGTGCAATAAAATACTTCATGGAATAAACGAATGTCTATGCCGAGCTCCTCTGGTTTGAACGTATCAAAAATATTATGGGCTGCATACTTATCGTAGTAATCACCGATACCTGCATGGTCCCTTCCGATTAATGCATGAGTACATCCATAATTCTTCATAATCAGAGCGTGAAGTACTGCTTCGCGTGGACCAGCAAATATATACGTTACCCGAAGTGGAGCAAGAATTGTCCTTTCTTTTGGATAATATGTCTCGAGTACACTACGGTATGCAAGCATCCGGAATTCATGGCGGGTATACTCACGTTTTGCCATTTCCACTAGTGGCTGAACAAATAGCCCATCCAATTCTTCCAGTGCATTACGGTGGATATATTCATGACCGCGATGGAGTGGGTTTGCCCCAGTTATAAATCCACCTACGGAATTGAACTTTTTCTCTTCATAGAAAAGTTTCCACGTCTCTTTCGGCTCCATTCGAATACTTTCGAACGGGCCCCAATGGACACGGCGCAATAAATGAATCGTTCCTCCGAGTGCTGTATCACCCATTCTCCGGTAAATCGAATCTACTCCCGGATGATCACGATCAGTCGTGCCAAATAATTGTTCTGCCCGAAATTCTCTATCATAATCAAAAATATCTTCAATCGTTAAAATGGCCACTGGCTGCCTCGAATGATCGGCAAGCGCAATCTCATCACCGACTTTTAAAGACTTGATAATCTCTTTATTTTTATCGCCAATCGGTGCAAAGCTTAATGGTACTGGCCAAACAACCCCATTGCTTAATCGCCCTTCAGTAAGAACGGATTTATAATCAGCCTCATTCATAAAGCCTTTATTTGGCGATAAGACCCCTGTCGCAATCATTTCTAATGTTATGACGGCTTCCAAGTCCACCATAATCATTGGTAAATGGTTCGCCTTTTCAAGCGCCGCCTCAAGCTCTTCCCCTGCAAGCACTTGATTCACTAACTCACCACCATGTGGTTGTTGTGGATATCTAAGCTTTTTTGAATCATCTAACACCTTTTGACTCATAAATCTTCCTCCTCTATTTATCTATATACAATATATTCTATGTTTCTATTTCTATCTCCTGCATAAAAGTTCGTTTATCTTGGACCCCTATAACCTGTATTCGCTCTTACCTTAACCTCTGCATATCGAACCGGGTCATATTCCTTAGATAAAACGGTTCCTAAATAACCTGCTAGGAACCCTAGAGGTACACTAACAATCGCCGGATTGGAAATAGGGAAAATCGGTTCACCAACAAATAGTGCCGCTCCCTCTACTGGTGAAAATACACTTGGACTCATCGAGACTAAGATGAGTGCTGACAATAATCCGGTAAGAAGTGCAGATACGGCCCCAGTTGTATTGAAACGCTTCCAATATACCGTATAGAGAATAACTGGCAAGTTAGCACTCGCTGCTATACAGAATGCTAAGGACACAAGAAACGCTACGTTCAAATACTGTGCTCCTAGTGCAAGAAGGATGGAAATGACTGATACAGCCAACGACGCATTGCGGGCTGCCAACATTTGCTGACGGTCGGTCGCTTTTCCTTTTTTAATGATCTGGCCATAAATATCATGAGCAAATGCGGAGGCACCAGATAAAACGAGACCTGCCACTACTGCTAAAATGGTTGCAAATGCTACCGCACAAATAAATGCGAATAGCATGTCTCCCCCAATTGCCTGTGCAAGTAACGGTGCTGCCATGTTTCCACCTGGGTTAGCAGCAAGAATCGAATTTTGCCCAACGAATGCTGCTGCACCAAAACCTAAGAATAACGTTAAAATATAGAAAAGTCCTATCGTCCATGTCGCAGTAATCACCGAGCTTCTTGCAGTTTTTGCATCTTTAACGGTGAAGAAACGCATAAGGATATGTGGTAATCCCGCTGTACCAAGAACAAGAGCAAGCATTAATGATATCGTGCCTAGTGGCTCTGTATAAAGAATTCCTGGCTTCAAATAGTCAGCACCATGATTTGTCGCAGTTTTAACAGCTGTAAACATGGATGAAATATTAAAGTTGAATTTCATTAAAACGAGGAAAGATATGACTACCATCCCAGCCATAAGAAGAACGGCTTTAGTAATCTGCACCCAACTAGTCGCAATCATTCCCCCAAATAATACATAAATCGTCATCATGACTCCGACGATCAATACTGCAATCCAATAATCGATTCCAAACAGCAATTGAATTAATGCACCTGCACCAACAAGTTGAGCAATCATGTAGAATAAGACAATCGTGATTGTACTTAGTGCCGCGGCCCCTCTAATTTTTTTCGCATCAAAACGGGAATTAATCATATCGGCAATAGTATATTTCCCAAGATTCCGTAGCGGCTCCGCTACCAGGAATAAGACAACCAAATAAGCGATTAGAAATCCGATACTATAAAAAAATCCATCAAAACCATTCAGTGCAATCATTCCGGCAATTCCGAGGAACGATGCAGCAGATAGATAATCTCCGGCAATCGCTAAACCATTTTGCCAGCCGGTTAATCCACCACCGGCTGTATAAAAATCTCCGGTACTTTTCGTACGTTTAGCTGCGTAATAGGTGATGACAAGGGTTAGTATGACGATAGCTAAGAAAAGAATAATAACTGTTGCATCCATCAACTATTACCTCCCTTTATCTGTTCATCGATAATATCCTCTGCCATCTCATCAAATCGATTCGCTTTTCGGACGTATAGTGTACACAATACCCATGTCATGACGAATTGGGCAATTGCAAACACCCACACCCATGATATATCACCGAAAAATGATGAATTAAGAAACGTTGTATATGAAGTGAGAATTGGAAGCGTAAAGTAAAAAATCAGAAAGAAAATCGTCCAAGGAACTATAAACTTTTTCTTACTCTTCATAAAGGATTTGAATTCCTTACTTTCTTCTACCTTAACGAAATCAATAGATTCCTTATTATCTTTTTCAACCTTAATTGGCTGTGTATTCATATTAGCCACCCTCTCCATTCTCCTGAGATTATAAATTCCCGAATCGCCGCTACCCGTATGCTTTACTACCTTCCGATAGACCTCCCCTCACTGAAAGCGCTTACTGGCAGTATAATAATTCAAAGGAAGTTTGTAGCGTTTTTTTCGTGAACGGTTGGATTTCAGGATTGAATGGTTACACCATACAGATTAGTGGTTATATTTTGAACTTTTTTATTAATATTTTACTTGCCGCACGGCTAACTGGTATTTTCGTTTGATCTTTATCTTTCAATGTCACATTACTCGTTCCATTGAACCATGGAGTAATTTCTAAAATATGATTTAGATTGACTAGATAACTTCGATGAGTCCTAAAAAACGAATGATTTTTCAACTTATCTTCTAAATCCTGTAATGTCATTTTACTTAGTATCACCTTATCCTCTGTATGGATTTCCAATTGCTTTTTATGAGGTACAGCATAATAAATCGAATCTGGTGAAAGTACCACCATCCGTTCTCCATCATCAATCAGCAACTTATCAGTTGCCGGCTGCTGTTCATTCACTGCATGTTTGCTTCCTTTCGAGGAGATCGCTTTACGTACTCTGGATATTGCCCTTTTAAAATTTGCTTCCTCATAAGGCTTCAGTAAATAGTCAATTGCTTCAATATCAAAAGCATCCATCGCATACTCATCATAAGCCGTAGTAAAAATAAACAATGGACTTTCTTCTTTCATTTCAGTAATGGCTTTAGCTGCTTCAACACCTGACATACCTGGCATTTCAACATCAAGAAAGATGACATCTGGCTTATGTAGTCGATATTGTTCGATGAGTTCTTCCCCAGATTCTGCATGGGGAGATAACAATATATCTTCCTCGTCTTGCAACAGATACATCAGCTCTTTTCTCGCCATTGCTTCATCTTCCGCAATCATCGCTCGAATAATCATAATATCACCTTCCTTTCCAAGTGATGACTTTTCGGAATCCGGAAATACACCTCACTACCTCCCTGTGGCAGATTACGTATCGAAAGCTTGGAGGATTCCCCTAATAAGCTGACAAGTCGTTGATTGACATTATAGATACCGATCCCACCACTTTTTCCTTCTGATAGTGGTTGTTCACCTGCAAATTGTAAAACATGCTCTGGAAATCCATCGCCGTTATCCCGAACTAAAATAAACACGTCTGTTTCTTCCAATGATATATCTATTTCAATCTTTCCACCTTTTGATTTATGATGCAGACCATGGTTAATACAATTCTCCACCAGTGGTTGAATCGTTGAAGGTGGGATATATATATTGGAAAGATCATCAGGTTTATTAATATTTATCCTCAATCTATCCATAAACCGAGCTTGAATAATCGATGTATACGCTTCTACATGCTCACATTCCTTCTCAAGCTCAACAAGTGACTTGGAGACAAGCCGAAGGTTGAACCGCATAAAGCTCGCAAGTTTTAGTGTCAGATGGCGAGCCGTTTCTGCATTTTCCCGAAATAATGTCGCGATTAGCTGCAACGTATTAAAAAGAAAGTGTGGATTGATTTGTGCCTGTAAATTACGTAATTCCGTATCCCGCATATGCATCTTTAATTTCTCTGCATGCAGCATGGTCAATTGGTTGGAAATAAACTTCCCCAAACCTTCTGCCATCGTCAATTCCACTGGGGAAATATGTTCTGGCTTTCGAAAATAAAATATAATTAAACCTGTATGCTCCGTTCCTTGTGTAATTGGTATCATAATCGCTGCTTGAAGCGGACAATTTTTTTCTTTACATTCCACTTCTTCCTTCTTATATGTAACTTGCATTACCTTGGTCCGAATGGCTTCCTGAGCAACCGAAGATCGAATGGGTTCACCAATTAAGTGATGCCTGCCTATACCCTTGTAAGCAAGTACTTCCTTATTATTTGTAACACTGACTGCGGCCAGCTCCAGTCGTTCATATAATAATTCCGCAATTCCTTCTGCCATATCACCACTGAAATCCTTTTTTAAATAAGGAATCGCTTCTTCTGCTATTGTCAATGCTTGCTTTGTAGCAATTGCTGCCTCATTTTCCTGCTCCTTCAGTACAATTCCTACCATTGCTGTAAATATGGCGATTGCTAAGCTGTTTGATAACACAAGCGGAAGGCCGATCCAATCGACAATCTCTACAATATCTAATGCATCTGTATAAAAAATCAGCAATAACTGCATCTGTAAAACTGGCGGAAACACTCCAATAAATAAAGCCTTTAAAGGAGAGATGACCCGTTCATTAGAGAAAAATCGCGCCGTCAATCCCGCCAATAATCCAGTCAACGGATTAACAAACCCATTCGCCAACCAACCGACACCGCCTAGGAACATAAGATGGATACCGGCTATCAGACCCGCACCGAATCCCACAAATGGCCCCCCTAACAAGCCTGCAATTACAACCGCCACCAAACTCATACTGACGATCAACTGATCATCTTCCACTGGTAAGACGATAAAGTCGACATTTAGTACGGTCCCATCAGCTATCAGAATCCCTGTTGTCGTACTAGCAATAGCAAAAGCACCAAATACGATAGCATGAACAATCGACATACCTTTATTAAATTTGCGATCAAGCAGTTTCTTGAATCCAGGTGTTCGAGTCAATACAAAGGCGATGACAAGCAGAAGACCTATCCGTTCAAATAAGATGAGTGTCAAGTCTTTCATGATGCATCACTCCTCGACTGGACCCCTGTTTGAGCCTGTTTATAAAAATCTTCATAAGATATTTCGGACGCAGACTGTCTTCGTGATAATAGCGTGCCAAGAACTGCTCCGATAAACCCGATTGGAATTGCAATAATTCCCGGATTATATAAAGAGATAATGGCTTCACGTTGAATCAGACCCTCCGGATGCATAATATGGGGACCGATTAATAGTAGGAGCATCGATGCAAGCAAACCACTTAACATCCCGGATATCACTCCAAGGCGATTAAAACGTTTCCAATAAATTGTAAGTACCAAAATAGGAAAAATGCTTGAAGCTGCAACGATGAATGTCATGGAAACAAGGAAAGTAACATTCATCGTTTCTAGTCTTAAAGCAAAAATCGTAGAGAGTATACCGACTACCAAGGCTGTCCAACGAGCGGCAAGCAGTTGCTCCCTTTCCGTTGATTTCCCACGTTTAATCATATGATGATAAATATCATAAGAAAAAGCTGTCGTTGCTGAAATCACTAATCCTGCAACTACTGCCACAATCGTCGTAAAAGCTACTGCGGAAATGAATGCCAATAGAAAATCTCCCCCTACCGCCCGAGCTAGTAAAGGTGCCGCTAAATTCCCAGTAGGATCCGCTGAAATTAATGTCTCATACCCAATAAACGCTATCGTTCCCAATCCAAGTATTAATGTCATAACATAAAATATTCCAATAATCCATGTCGCGCTTAATAAAGAACGCCGCACCTCAAATGTATTCTTCACTGTAAATAAACGGATTAATATATGAGGAAGACCTGCAGTACCTAATACCAAAGCCAACTGAAGTGACAATAATTCAAGCGGGCTTTCAAACAAATGCCCCGCATGAAAAAAATATTCTCCAAGTGGCGAGTTTTCTTTCACATCCGTAACAATCGCAGCAACGTTCCAGTTATAATTTGAGAGCACAATTAATGAAAGCAAGAATGTGCCTGACATTAATACGATTGTCTTTACAATTTGCACCCAAGATGTTGCAATCATACCCCCGAACATGACGTATATAGTCATTAAACTTCCAATGACGAAAACAGATATCGAATAATCGATATCAAGCAATAATCTTAATAAAAATCCAGATGCCACCAGCTGCGGAATCATATAAAATATTGAAATTGAAAACGCACCGATCGCCATGATCAAACGCATGGTGTTACCTGGAAACCGCGAACAGATCACATCTCCCAGTGAATACTTGCCAAGTCGATGAACAGGCTCAGCAACCAAAAAGAGGACGACTAAATAAGACACTAAAAAACCAATAGAATATAAAAAACCATCATAACCACTGAGTGCAATTGTTCCAACAATACCTAAAAATGAAGCAGCGCTAATAAAGTCACCCGCAATAGCCATTCCATTCTGGAAGCCGGTTAAACTGCCTGCTGCCGTATAATATATATTCGTAGTCACACTTCGCATAGCTGCCCAATAGGTAATAATCAACGTGCATATGACAATACAAATAAAAAATAAGAAGTATGTAAGATTCACCGTTACTCCTCCTGTATCATTTGCTCGATCACTTCATCTAATTTCTTCGACTTTTGATGATAAATAAAGCCGAGCAGCCAAATCATTATGAACTGTAGGAATGCATAAACCCAAGCCCATGACACGCCAGGAATAAAACTGGTTTGATTCATTTTTTCGGGGAAAAGGGAGAGGGATATAGGAAGCATGAAATAGAAAAGAAATGCAAAAATAATCGCTACAATAATAAATCGTTTCTTTTTACGCATAAGTTCTTGATACGTTTCCTTCACCAACTTCTCCCTCCCGTAAAGCAAATATCTGTAAATTTCTTTAATTATGAATATATATGATAGGAATGGGATTGTAAAGTTTTAAGTTTTGGTTTAGGAAAATTACCGCAACATTGGCTTGATATTAATTTCCCTTCCATAATTACGTATATCCCCTCCTATAGAAAAGGAGCCCAAACAAGATTTGGACTCCAACAATTAATTATTTTCTTCTAATTCGTTTGTTAACATGTTTAAACCATCTGCAGATGCTGCGACTTCTTCAAACGCTTTCCCCAGTGCATTGATACGTTCAACAAACGCTTCGATTTCTTCTACCAATTTATTGTTTTCATTATCGTTATCATTCATAGTTTCGACTATTTCCCCAAAATGCGCTTCTGTTTCTTGAGAATAACCATTGCCGATTTGAACATCTTGGTGAATATCTTCTAAAGTATTCGTTAATTGTTTAACCTGTTCATTTGTCGTTTTAATTAATGATGCGACGTTTACAACTGCATCTTTCGTTTGATCGGAGAGCTTTCTCACTTCCTCAGCAACAACTGCAAATCCACGGCCTGCTTCACCAGCTCTTGCCGCTTCTATACTGGCATTCAGAGATAATAAATTAGTCTGTTCTGCGACTCCTGATACAATATCAATTATCTCTTGCATCCGTTGCATAATTGTCACTAATTCTTTCGCATCCACACTCATACCTTCAACCGACTTGTTAATCATGCTCATTTTCGAAGCAAGTCGATTCATTTCTTGCTTGCCTGACTCGGCTTTGTCTTTTGCTGTTTGAGACAGTTTTGAGCCTCTAGATGCCAATGCAACAATCTCATCAGAATGGTCAATCAACTTTTCTACAGCTGCATTCGTCTCTTGGGAAATCGCTGCCAAATTCTCTGATGTATTCACAATGTTCATCCGGAAACCGTCTTTTGTTTCATTCGCTTCACGTTTGATCCGCTTTGTTTCGTCCTCATAAGCTTCCAATACTAACTGCTCTTCCAGATTTATAATTTTAGTAACGGCCCTTATTGCTCTAAGTGCATCTTCCCGTTCTGATATTTGTTCTACAATTACATCAATAAAGGAAGATAAAATATCGTGGAAAGCAGCTACATACCATTTTGCTTCTAAACCAATTCGCACATGAACATGCGCAATAATCCGTCTTTTTTCAACGTAAGAGGGATCAATCTCGCCTGAGAACATTTCAACGATATGACGTCTTAACGTTTTTTTCAATCGTTCAATAGAACTATGCTTGTTTATTATATGAATGAGGGAAGATTCTTTTCCCAAATTATCATAGAACTGATTAATAATCGTATGTATTTTATCATTTATATATGGCTGTAACGCACGAAGAATCTGCAGGTCTTCTAGTGTAAGTCCAATCATCTTGATTTGGTGGTCTAACGGAATGTCTCGCTCAATCTCTAATTTAACTTCCGGATAATGTGTTTGAAAAATGGATTCTATTACTTTTCTACGCTGTCTAAATAACATCATGTGGCCCCCTGTCACCTATACAAAACTATTATACTATAACTAAAGCATTATAACTCATTCTATTATATCAAAATAAACTAGGCATTTAGGATGTAATTACTATTTCACTCATTTTTTCAGTTGAAATGGAAATATACTTCGCTAATCAAGAAAAAAACACACGATCCAAATCATCGTGTGTTCTCTTTCATCGATATTAACGATCGAAAATCATACCAGTTTTCTAACCGTTCAATCGCTGATTCTCGATTATATGATTGATCCATAATCATCAAATGGGTAGAGGTATGTGTAAGTGTGTTTAAGACAGCTGGTTTGTCATCAATATAATAGTCCAAATCCAATGTCTCGATTATTTTTATCTTTTCATGATCCTGCATACCATAGAAAAAGTTTTCATCTTTTACCGGGAAACCTTGTTGTTTCATCCATTCCCTGCTTCGTATTCCATGTACCTTGGGTCTTGCTGTAATATAATAAATCTCATGACCTTCCTTTTCCAATTCAAGCAACGTCTCAACAGCACCTGGATACGCTGGACAATCCGTATAATAGATCTCTTCCAATGAGCTTACCCACATGGCTTTTCCTTCTTCATCCGTCAATCCAAATGGTTCATGGATTTCCACCCGTTTTAAGGCATGGAATATATCCGATGACAGATCTTTCTTCAGTTTCTTCTTATAAATTTTAAAAGCATGTTCCCGCAAATTTATCAATGTGTCATCTATATCAAAACCAAACTTCATGAAGCATCCCTCGGTTCATTATATTTCGGGTAACCTATAAATTTAAAATCTTTTCCGACAGGCAACATTTGAGTGTCAGTTAATTCAATTGCATCCTTCATCAGCTCAATTCCTGCGCCTTCAAGAAATGTCGGTGCATCCTTACCACCGATAAGCTTTGGCGCAATATAGAGGACGACTTTATCAATCAACTTATGCTCCAGGAACGAAGCATTTACATTGCCCCCACCTTCAATAATTAAAGAAGAAACGCCATTCTCTCCCAATACCTCTACAACTTCAACCGGATCAACATGTTCCTGACTTTTCGTTACAAAAACTTTGATACCGATTTCTTCTAATTGTTGTTTTTTTTGTTCATCGAATCTCCTGCTCGTAAATATCCAGGTTTCGGCTTCGTTGTCTGTAACGAGTTGATAATCCAGAGGGAGCTTCAATGTAGAGTCTAAAACGACACGAATTGGATTTCTACCATTTGGTATTCTAGTGGTGAGTGCTGGGTTATCTTTCAATGCAGTATTAATGCCTACCAGGATTGCCATATTTTCATTCCGTAAATGATGGACATCATGCCTTGCTTCCTCCGAGGTGATCCATTTACTGTTATAACTATGGGATGCCACCTTACCGTCAAGTGTAATTCCAGCTTTCAGCGTAATGAATGGTTTCTTCTCTACAATAAATTTATTGAAGACTTCATTCATTTTCCACGCTTCAGCTTGCCTTACTCCAGTAATGACCTCTATGCCAGCATCCTTTAGTATTTTTACACCGTTACCTGCTACTAATGGATTGGGATCCAAAGTGGCGATGACTGCTTTTTTAATTCCCGCTTTTACTATCGCTTCCGCACAAGGACCGGTTCTGCCATGATGGGAACAAGGCTCAAGAGTTACATAAATCGTCCCACCCTTTGCCAATTCACCAGCCATTCTTAAAGCATGTATCTCTGCGTGGGGCTCTCCTGCTTTTAAATGAGTGCCTACGCCTACAATCCTGTTATCGTTCACAATAACTGATCCTACAAGAGGATTAGGATCAGTCTGTCCTTTCATAGCCCTTGCATTATCTAATGCAAGATCCATATAAACTTCATGATTAGTCATTTGGGCATGTTCCTTCCGATTCTAGATGCCCGGATTTTTCAATTTTCGTTTCCAGATACTTTTTGTTGTATTCCGAAACATCGCCCCATAGTGGGGTTCTACCGGCAAGGACCATTCCTGAAGTCTTTAATGCTTCCAATTTATTTGGATTATTTGTAATCAAGGTAACTGGTTTTAATCTTAACGTTTTAAGGACAGCAATTGCATCATCATAGTTACGTAAATCATTATCGAAACCAAGACTTTCATTCGCTTCAACCGTATCAAAACCATTTTCCTGAAGTACATAAGCCATCGCTTTACTAAATAAACCGATGCCACGCCCCTCGTGGTTTGCTAAGTAGAATAATGCCCCAACACCATGTTCCTTGATTTTCTTCATCGATTCTTTTAATTGGAATCCACAGTCACAACGCTTGCTCCCAAAAATATCACCCGTGTGACAAATGGAATGGAAACGAATCAATGCATCATCGGCATTTTCAAAATCACCATAGACAAGCACACTCGACTGCTGGTATTCTGCAAGGTTTGAAGATGCAAGATTGTCGATGATTTTTTCATAATCCTCGGTAACCTCGTCATAATTCAACCAGCAATACCATTGAAACACGACTGTTTCCCCATATAAATTGACCGGAAGCTGGATCGGTCCGACTAAATATATGGCCTTACCGTCTTTCTTGATTAATTTTATTTTATCTTTTAATAGCGAAAAAGCTTTTGATTCAACTTTTAATGGCGCCATATTTTATTATCTCCTTTCACGTACATACTTTAGTATAGTGAAATTTATAATTTGCTTCAATTTATCTTTCTCGAAATTAAAGACTTTTATTAAAAAGTTCTATCTAATAACATATGACAAGTACGTGAAAACTGATTGACCCAGATTCTATGGAGAGGATACCGCCAAGCCACTACTCACTTTTCCCAGATAATCCATAGAAGAAAAGCTTAGTAAGATCTTCAGTCAGCGGCAAAGCTGTTTTTTCCATACCTTCCCGTCGCATATAATCAGCAAACATCTGGATATATAATAAAATAGCTTCATCGGAAACACTTTGATCGACATATCCTTGCTGCTTCCCATCTTCAAATAATTCAAGAAATCGCGGCAAAGCTACCTCATTATAAAACTCCATAATATAATTATCTTCCTTTATATATTCCTTCATAAAATGCTCAAAGAATTCTTCATTAATCTGATTTGCCACCAATGCCTTCTCGAAAATAATTGTTTTTACCTTTTCCGGAAATGGCATATCACTATTAAATAATTGTTCATACTCATTCCAAATTTTATTTACATAATAGATGATTACCTTCTGGATTAAATTATCTTTACTCTCGAAGTAATTGTATATCGTCACCTGTGATACGTCTGCTTCTTTAGCAATCTCCGCAATAGATACTTTGTGGAAACCATGTTTAAGAAACAACGATAAAGCAGCCTCTAAAATATTATTTTTCTTCAATTCTTTTCTTCGTTCAAAGCCGTTCATCCCTATTCACCTCAACCATAGTTTAATAAAATTTTTGAAATATAACAATCAATTTAGTTCAAAACTATTGCATCCACGTTTATTTTTATATATTATGAACTATAAGAGATAAAATATTTCAAAACTATATTGTCAAAGAGGAGAGGAAGCTCATGTCTATAATTAAAGTCGAGAAGCTTCGTAAACGTTTTGGAAAATTTTCCGCATTAAATGGTGTGGACATGGAACTAAATAAGGGGGAAATTTACGGTTTCATCGGTCCAAACGGTGCCGGTAAATCGACAACGATCCGAATATTATTAGGAATTATGAAAGCGACAGAAGGTAAAGCAGAAATTTTTGGTAAAGATGCTTGGCGTGACGCTGTGGAGATTCATAAACGACTGGCCTATGTACCTGGGGACGTCAATCTCTGGCCAAATTTAACTGGTGGTGAAGTAATTGATTTATTCACTGATCTCAGGGGTGGAAAACGGACAAAGAAGCGAGAAGAATTATTAGAAAGATTTTCTCTTAATCCATCAAAAAAATGTGGCACCTATTCCAAAGGAAACCGGCAAAAGGTGGCCTTAGTGGCGGCATTTGCTTCTGATGCTGAACTTTTTATTTTTGACGAACCTACTTCAGGACTGGATCCACTTATGGAACAGGTATTTCAGGAATATGTGCAAGAGGTAAAAGATGCCGGTAAAACAGTACTGCTTTCCAGCCATATTTTATCTGAGGTCGAAAAGCTTTGTGATCGGGTAGGTATTATTCGGCAAGGAAAAATTATTGAATCAGGAACCCTAAATGAATTAAGGCATCTCACTCGCACACATCTTCTTGTAGAGACGAAGCAGAGGGTGACTGATTTACAAGCGTTTTCTGGGGTTTATGAACTAAATCAGAACGATCTTACTCTCAGTTTTCAAGTTGATGCAGACAAAATCGATTCCGTAATCAGACATATAAGCCAGTTTGGCATCAAAAAGTTGGAAAGTGCTCCGCCGACATTAGAAGATTTATTCATGCGACATTATGAAAATAAACAATCAACTGATGTGGGGGCGCATCCTAATGCTTGAAAAATCAAATACGCTGATCCGTTTCATGATAAAAAGGAATAAAATCCGGATACCGCTTTGGTTGATCGGAATCACCTTTTTTACATGGATGATTCCTGTCGCGTTGGATGATATGTTTCCCACACAAGACGAGCGGGATGTGATGGCTGAAACAATGGCCAATCCTGCGATGACCGCGATGGTCGGTCCAGGTGATGTGGAAAATTATACACTTGGTGCAATGACGACTCATAATATGTTACTTTTCACAGCCATTGTTGTCGGATTGATGAGTATACTAATCGTTACCCGTCATATAAGAGCTGAGGAAGAAGATGGTCTTTCGGAATTAATCCTTGCCCTTCCTGTCGGCAGGCTAGCGAATCTGAATGCAGTCCTCATTACTTTAGTTATAGTCAACATTATTTTAGCGTTCGTAACTGCTACTGGTCTATATGCTTTAGGATTGGAAAGTATGGATTTGGAAGGTTCATTATTGTATGGAGCAAGTCTTGGAGCAACCGGAATTTTTTTCACTGGTACGGCCGCAATCTTCAACCAAATCGTTGCAAGCGGGCGTGGTGCAACAGGATTATCCATCGCCGTTCTTCTTCTCGCTTATTTAATTCGCGCGGTTGGAGATGTTACTAATGAATCTTTATCGTTATTATCACCATTAGGTTTAGTAACTCGTACGGAAGTCTATTCCAATAATAATTGGTGGCCGATTCTTTTACTCCTCGGATTTTCTATGGTTTTATTTTTATTGGCAAATTATCTGAATGCCGTCCGTGATGGTGGTGCGGCTTTAATTGGGACCCGCAATGGAAGGAAGCATGCTTCCAGGTTTCTTGGAAACCCTATCGGTTTTGTACTTCGGATTACACGAACTGCATCTATTAGCTGGGCAATTGGATTGTTTGTCCTTGGGATGTCCTATGGGTCCGTCATGGGAGATTTAGAATCTTTTTTCCAAGGTAATGAATTACTTGAAAAGATGCTGATTGAAAAAGAAGGCTATACATTAACAGAACAATTCATTCCGATGCTAATGCTTGTTATGGCTATTTTAGCTTGTATTCCACCAGTTATGAATATGAATAAATTAATTGGCGAAGAGCGGAAAAATCGAACGGAGCACGTACTCGCCACTCCTGTATCTCGTACGAAATTAATGGCCAGCTATCTACTTGTAGCAATAATCAATGCCTTCATCATGCTATCTTTAACTGCCTCTGGATTATGGATGGCAGCAGAGGCGGTGATGGAAGAAGGATTTTCCTTTGTGATTATATATCGAGCTGCCTTAGTATATTTCCCCGCAGTACTCGTAATGCTTGGTCTAGCAGTTCTTTTAATTGGAGTACTACCCCGATTTACAAGTCTGATTTGGTTATACATCGCAACTTCTTTCATTATTAATTACCTTGGCGGATTACTTCAGTTCCCCGACTGGGTTGAAAATTTATCCCCCTTTGGTTACATCCCAGCTATTCCAGTGGAAAATATGGATTGGATAACAGTAATCGCCTTAAGTATAACAGCTATAATACTAATTGTACTTGGCTTCACTAGCTATAGTAGAAGAGATATTACCGGATAATTAAAAAAGGGGCAGCTGCAAAATATACAGCTGCTCCCTTTTTTAAATATCATTTACAGACGATTATCTTCATCATCATCTAAGAGCCAATTTCTTTGAGATTGACGGTTGCGTTTTTCAAGTTGATCTTCATCTTCCATAAAAACTGTATCCAACTCTCTGGATTGCTGGGACTTGTCCCTTCTATTTTCCATATCAACATCTAGTTCTTCACGTTTCACTGAGTCGAAAACTTCTTCAGTATCTTGCACCCGCTTTTTACCAATTTCTACTTCTTCCCTTACAATTGGCCGTTTCCTAACTTCAATTTCCTCTTCTTTAAGAGGAACACGAATTGTTTCATCTTCCATTCGATGATCAGCATCAAATGGATCCTCTTCATTAACAGGTTTTCTTTCCACGTAAATCTCTTCCCGAGTTACTGGAACATCAACTTGCTGAATATCTTCGTGCACTTCTTTTTTAACTTCCACTTCTCCAGCGGATACTTCCCGTTTGTCAATATCGAGTTCTTCTTCACGCAGTTTCATCTTACGCTCCGTGTTTCGCTCCACATCTGAGTTGAAGTCACTTGTTACACCAGTAGTGTTCAATGTTTCATTATAATCATCTGGAGCAAGAACAATAATCCTGCCGAGTTGCACTTCATCATTATACTTTTCCGCTTCTGTATCAGACAGACCATAACCGGTGAAACGGTCTACAAATCCACCGGCTTCATTGTAATTATCTTCTGTGAGGTCACCCTTAAAGAAGTCTTTGACTTTTTCCCAAAAAGAATCCTCTTTACCATAAGATGATAAATCATCTGTCGTTGTTGTATCATAATTCGTCTCGTTCCATAACCAGGAAGACTGTTCACTATTTTTCGCAATCAAAGTAATATCTTCAGGTGCATATCCCGCATTCTCCAATTTACTTACGACGTCCATCACTTCTGCTTCTGTATCATAAATACCGATAACTTTCTTAGCCATGATATAACCTCCTGTTAGATTGATCTAACTGAGATATACTCAGTGTGGTGCGTGTAGGTTATATTCCCAGATAAGAAATTTCTAAACGGAATGATAATTATTTTCTACTTTTGTAATAATCTCTCCATTACTTCGATATCTCGAACAATCCATGGACAAGCGTCCAAATCTACTTTTTGTTTATTCCTTACTAACGCTTCCTCCAGTGGCATCCATTCGTTCTGATAGTCGTACTCCTCTTCATATGGATCAAGCATTTTTTCTACCACATCATGACCAATCCTACAAAAGTAATAATGAGAATCCATTATCATCACATCTGCTTGTTTTCCTCTTCTTTTTTCCAATGTAACTCCATACTTCCTGATTGAATCTGTCAATATTTGAAATCCTGTTTCTTCACGGACTTCCCGGATTAATGTATCTATCAGTGTTTCCCCTTCTTCTACACCGCCACCAGGAAATTTACAATCACCGAACTTACTTGTGAGCAGTAGATACTTTTCCTCTTTCGAAATGATTGCCCGGGCTGCAGTTCTCTTGAATACTGAAGACTCTCGCGAATAATTTTTAAAGTCAATAAAAATATCCATCTCCATACACATACTCCCCCAGTACATTTATCGCTTACATCCATTCAATCACAATGTTAATAAAAAACACACTAATTTCTGGGGAGAAATTAGCGTGCTTTTTCAGCTCCAATATATTTTTTTAATTTAGGCATCACTTCAGTCGCTATTCTTTCAATATTCTTTGCGACTTTATCAAACGGCAGTCCGCCGATGTCCACTTGTGCAATAAATCGAGTATGACCAAATAGCTCATGTTGTTTGAGAATCTTCTCCACCACTTGGTCTGAGCTTCCTACAAATAAAGCAGTTGAAGGAGCTGCTGCGGCTTCAAAATCTTCTCGACTCATCCTCATATAGGAACCGCGTTGTTTACTTATATAATTCCAGTAATTCGAATAGTATGGGTAAAATTCTTCTTTTGCTTTTTCTGTCGTTTCCCCAACATACGTATGTCCTGTTACTGCAACTTTTAATATATCAGGATGATGTCCTGCCTGCTCACCCGCTTCGTGATAGATATCAACGAGTGGTTTAAAGCGCATCGGGTCTCCTCCAAGTATTGCTAGAGCCATACCTACTCCTAATCTTCCGGCCCTAGCAGCACTATCAGGTGTCCCGCCAACGCCAATCCAAATAGGTAGCTGTTCTTGTAATGGACGAGGAGCGATTTGACCCTCCTGGAAGGATGGACGGAACTTACCATTCCACGAAACCACTTCATTTTTATTTGCTTTTAAAAGTAGATTCATATGCTCTTCAAAAAGTTCGTTATAATCATTGAGATCATAACCGAATAATGGGAAAGATTCGATAAACGCACCTCTACCAGCAAGAATTTCAGCACGCCCTCCTGACAAGATATCCAATGAAGCAAAATCTTCGAATAAGCGGACTGGATCAAGTGTACTTAACACACTTGTGGTGCTCGTTAATTTGATTTGTTTCGTCACTTGAGCTATCGCTGCTAATACGACTGCAGGAGAAGAAACAACATAATCCAATCGGTGATGCTCACCGACGCCAAAAATATCAAGACCTGCCTCATCAGCAAGTTGTGCGGCCTGAACAATCTCATCCATTCGTTGTTTTGCTGAAATTGCTTTCCCTGTTAAAGGATCAGGCCCCATATCAGCTAAAGTGTATATACCAACTTCAAAATTAGTCATATTTTCTTTCCCTTCGTTATCTTGTTACTTTATGTAACTTAGTTTATTATCATAACTCAACTATGTCAAGTACATTTTATCTTCAGCATCCGTGTTTATGTATATTCAGTATTGAAGAAAATTATCATTAAAACTTTTCATCCATTCTGCTTGAACGGAATTCTTCAAAATATATTGCCGGTGAATAGAACACACTAAAAAAAGGTTTGGAGTTAATATCTCCAAACCTTTTATGAAGTAAAATATTAGAAGGAATTAATTCATGTCATATGACCTCATCTTCGCCAATTCCTTTTCTCTTCTATTACGAAGAGCTTTCCGACCTTCCGACCATTCGAGGAGAAGAACAATAAAGCCTATGGATAAAATTAATAAATATGCTAGGATGCTTTTAATTTCACCAGATACTAGCAACCAAGTTAACCAAGAAATGAAAAGAACGGGAATGATAGCCCCCCAATACGCACTATTTCTAGCTGATAAAAAGAATTGTAATCCCAAGAACCCAGCAATGATGAGTGCATCGTATATACCAAAGCCAAACATTACTTTCCACTCCTTTCTTTCTTGTATTTTTCAATTATCAATTTAGCTTCCTCAAGATTTATACGATCGTCAATGGAAAGCTGTTTGATGAACTTGATAAATTCTTCATTATCTGCTGCATCATTTAATTTTATCTTTTCAATGAGTCGATCTAATCTTATCCTCACGGTTGGATAAGAGACCTCATAAATTTTTGCGATTTCTTTCAGAGAACCTGAATTAAGCACAAAGTTTTTCACGAACTCTACGTCTTCTTCTTCCAAAGATAATATCCAGGCAGGCACATTATTAGCATCCATTTTCTTCACCCCTCATTATTTACTTTAATTTTAACATAAAAATAAATAAAGTAAAGTATTTGTTTAATATTATTTAATATTTATTGAAAAATATACTTGTAATAATCAATAAAAAAAGGAATTACTTTTTAACCAGTGTTAACACGAAAAAATATGCGAAAATCCATGAAGGATAATCGCATATTTCTAACTTCATTCATTAAATTTAGTCTTCATTAAACCATAATGCATCTTTGATATCAACATCACCATTATAATTGATCAGAATCTCATCTCCTGCTTTTATATCGGTGAAAGCATAGAAGTTGAATGTATGCCCCTCGAAATCAATTTCATAATTCGCATTCGGTTCATATGAATGATTGAACAACATTCCATAACCAAGAAGTATTGCCGTATGATTGATTCCATACTCAAATGCGTAGTCCGCTAACAACGTCTTCTCAATATGTTGATGCTGATCATTAGGATAGGAAATCACGGGCGCTGCATGTAATAACTCTCCTTTTTTAATATCACATGTTGCGAATACTCCTCGATTGAATTCTCCATCGCTTAATGAGGATGTTTTAATTTCTATCATGTTGGTCACCTACTCACTGTTTATTTTATTTCTTTAACTTTAATTCCGTATGATGATATAAACTAAGTAAATCAGATAGGCACCAACAAGCACTAAACCTTCCCGCTTCCCAACCCTGAAGCTGGTCCTGGAGAAAGCCAATAATATGACAGTCAGTACTATCATAAGTATAACATCAATAAATATTTTATCGTTTGCTTGTAATGGAGAAATCGTTGCAGAGGCGCCGAGTACAAATAAGATATTAAAGATATTACTTCCAACAATATTACCAAGTGCGATTTCGCTTTCTTGTTTCAACGCCGCAGTAACGGAAGTGACCAGTTCAGGAAGAGACGTTCCAATCGCAATAATCGTTAACCCCACCAGAGTTTCACTCATTCCAAGGGAGTAGGCAATTTCTGTACCATTATCAACGACCAAATCTCCTCCAAATATGATTGCAGCTAAACCTAATATAGTGATCAGTATATTTTTCCCCCATTTGAGGTCTTCAGGTATAGGATCTCCAGCTGTATCTTTTCGATTTTTTAGTCCAATTTCGATCACATAGTACATAAAAATAGATAAGAACAATAAAAATATAAGCCCGTCACTACGTGTAAGCAAATTCATATTGGCTCCCTGCAGTGCCATATCACTCATTAGAATGAGCAATGCAACACTTGCAAGTAAGGTAAAAGGAATTTCCTTTCTAATCGTCTCATTCTCAACTTTCAAAGGGTAGATAAAGGCTGCCAAACCTACAACAAGGGTAATATTAAAGATATTGCTTCCAACCACGTTTCCCAGTGAAACATCTGCACTTCCTTCCAATGCAGCTATAATACTGACAGTCGCTTCGGGTGAACTTGTCCCCAATGCTACAATGGTCAACCCGATTAACATAGTCGGAACCCGCAGCAATTTAGCAATATTAGAAGATCCGTCTACAAAGAGATCGGCACCCTTTATCAACAATCCAAAACCAATAATCAATAGTATATATGCCATGCTTTTGTTCTACTCCTTAAACTGTCTTTACTTTTATTGGCTAACTACTATTTAGTCATACCCGATTATTAAGTAATTAAAAAGTGAACGTAAAAACACTTTTAAAAGGTATTTAATACATTACACTTTCTGATGACTCCCATACTTTTTGCGAATATCAAACAAAAGATGTATCAGGCTTGGATAATACGGAATAAATTCTCTTTTCTTGATCATAGAAAGGATTTCTTCCTTCGAAGCCCATTTGACTGATTGTACTTCTTCTTGTTGCAGCTTTAAGTTCTCTATGTTAACTTCTTTTTCAATTAAGTAAATATCATCAAATCCTGTTTCAAAATTAATTGTAAGATGGGGCCTTACATTTTTCAGGTTTATTTTTAGCCCTAATTCCTCTTCTGTCTCCCTCTCTGCGGCTTCTTGACTACTGTCACCTGTCACAGCACTTCCTCCAACAGATAAGTCCCATTGATTTGGCCAGCTATCCTTAAAAGGCTGCCTTTGTTGAATCAGCATTTCCCCTGCCGAATTAAAAATGCAGACATGCACAACGACATGATATTCACCTTCTGAAAATTCATCCCCGCGACGAATAACCCTATTCTGTTTGATTCTATCCATATCATAAATATCCCAGAATTCCATTACTTCCCCCTAAAATTAAATGTATTTTTTATAAACATTTGAGGTAATTTCACCAGTAAAAATTAAGCTGCCAGATAGTAGCTCACTGGCAGCTTTACTCAGAATTATCCAATCTGCAACGTAATCTTCCCAAAATTTTTTCCTTCTTCCATATACTTCAAGGCATCTGCAGCTTCACTAAGCGAATAAGTTTTATCAACGTATGGCGAAATTTTATGTTCTTCAAAGAAATCGACCATATCTTGAAAATCTTCAGGGCTACCCATCGTTGTCCCTTTTATATCGATTTGTTTGAAAAATACATGTGGAAGCACCAACTCTTTAACCGGGCCTCTAGTTGCTCCAAAACTTACAATTCGGCCTGCTGGGTTACATAGATAGATGAGATCTTTGAACGTATCTCCTCCAACACCGTCAATAACAAGATCTGCTCCACCCATTTCTTGTTTCAGTTCTTTCGCCCAATTTTCGTTTCGGTAATTGACCCCACCTTTTGCACCTAACTCTTGTGCCTTCACAAGCTTCTCGTCACTGCTGGATGTCACATATACATTTGCCCCATGTGCAACAGCAATTTGAAGGGCAAACAGTGCAACACCGCTCCCGATACCCGGAATTAAAACCGTTTCTCCTTTGTTGAGATTCCCTCTGTACATTAATGAACGGAAAGCAGTCACCCCAGCCAAAGGAAGGGCGGCCGCTTCCTCCCAAGATAAAAATTCCGGTTTTGGAGCGATATTTTCTGCCGGAACAATTATATATTCAGCATATGTACCATCAGAAGGCATCCCTATTATCCGGTGGTCTGGTCCAGAGTAAGCCCTGTTTTCTCCCCATTCCAAAGCTGGATTAATGATCACCGAGCTTCCAATGTTAATATTAGAGACTCCTTCCCCAACTTCAACTACCTCACCTGCTCCGTCTGCTCCTAAGATGGACGGAAGATTCATACCCGGGTACATACCGTAAGTGATAAATAAATCTCTCCGATTTAGTGCAGCATATTTGAGTCGCACCAACACTTCATTTGCTTTCGGACTTGGAACATCAACCTCTTCATAACTTACTTTATCAGGACCGCCGACTTCTCTTAAGACAATAGCTTTCATCTGCTTCCCCTCCTATATACTTGAACGAACGTTCACTCAACATCCACATTGAACATTTACTATTTTCAGTTTATTACAACACTTATTCATTTACAAGGCCTTACTCTATACTAGAATCCTCCATGCATTTTGCCCATTCCTGTTCCAGAATACTATACAGTAAAGAATCCCTCCAACCATCCTTGGCTAAAGGATGTTCTCGGATTACACCTTCTTTCTTCAATCCAAGTTTTTCTAATACTCTAGATGAGCCGACATTTCTTGGATCACAAGTAGCAAAAATGCGATGTAGTTTTATTTCTTCAAATCCAAAATTTATTAATAGATTGCCAGCTTCTGTAGCTATACCATTCCCCCAATAGTTCGGGCTTATAATATAGGAAATTTCACCAACTTTATTTGAGATATCTCTTATGTTAAGCTCTACTGCTCCGACCATAACCTCTTCATATATGATTGCCAAAACGAATCTTGTTCTCGGTCTTCTGCTTGAATCTTCCATTCCTTTTAAGACATAATTCTTGGATTCTTCTTCCGTATTCGGACCCCAGGTTTGATATTCGCTTACGATATCTTGTGAAGCGTATTGATGAACATCGCTCCAATCGCTCTCAGCAAGCTCTCTTAATAACAATTTTCCGCTAGAAAGGTTAACATTTTCTATTAAAAACATCTCCTGTCTATACAATTCCTTCATAGATCCTGTGACAGTCGAATCATATCAACACACTGTATTCCATTTTCAAAAATCTCTTCCTCATAATGTCTTATGAAAAAGTCTCTATCGACACCACTTATTCTAAATCCGCACTTTTGATAAAGTGCGAGCTGTCCTATACTTGAATTTCCAGTACCTACTTCAATAGTTTGATATCCTTTATCTTTAGCTGTTTGAATAGCATGCTTAACCAGCTTCTTCCCTATGCCCTGACCGTGAAATTCTTCTGCAACAGCAACATTAACCAACTCTACTGTTTCAGGCCTTGTCGGTAACAATACATACACACCAACAATCTCAGATTCCATTTCAGCTAGGAAACATTCTCCCCTTTTCACATACTCTTCTACTATTTCACGGGAGGGATCCGCTAAAAGCAGCAAATCCATTGGAGGCATTTCATCTATTCTTAATAACCTTATTTCCATCTGATTCTCCTTATCTATGAAACCATTTTTTCTTTCCTTGTCTTCTCATCAATGAATTTAAAGTACGGTAAACATATACCAACTAAAGACATGACACTGATTAATAATCCAATCAATAAATATAATGGCCGCACGCCAAACGCTTCACTTAATGCACCTCCAACAAGTACTCCCAGTGGCATGGCTCCCCTAATAATGAGCAAACGAACGGAAAATACTTTGCCCATAAGATGATTAGGGACAGTTTGCTGGCAAATTGTCGTATTATGAATGCTGAAGACGGCCATCGCGATTCCTCCGATGACTTCTGTTGTCAACGCTAAAATGATACTATAGTTGAAGCAAAGTGCAATAAAAGTCAGACCTCCTATGAATAGTGATCCAAGCATGAGATATCTACGGCTTTTGTATTTTATTCTTGTCACTAGCATTGCACCAATTATGTATCCGATTGGAAATCCTGCCATGAAATAACCATATTCAGCATATGTACCACCCAGCTCTTCGGTAATATAGGGAAGAGTTGTAACCATCGTCACCCCTACCCCAAATTGAACAAATGCCAAAAAGACTCCTAACCAAACAATAATTTTCTGAGTGAAGAAAAATGATATTCCTTCGGTGAAATCCGCAATCCATGTTTTTCTTTCTTTTATGTTATTTCTCTTTTCCCTGATAAAAAGTAATGTACATCCACTGAGGATCAGTAAAGTGCTTACAAGGATAAGAGTGATGTGGACACCAGTATATTCAATTACAACTCCAGCTACCAATGGAGATAAAAAGGTCATGAGACGAACAGTTCCATCTATGTACGCATTCGCGGATTGTAATTGATCTTTAGTTACAATTGTTGGTGTAATCGCTTGGTTTGCAGGCACATACAATGGAGTGATTAAACCAACAATGCATTGAACTGCGTAAATCTGCCAAACTTCAAGGGTTCCTGTTAGTAATGCAACCAACGGAACAAGAAAAATAGCTCCCCTCATCCATTGAGAAAATATCATAATCCACTTTCTGCTCCAACGGTCGATGTAAGGACCGATAAAAAGCTGCAGAATCAGTGAAGGGATAAAATATAAGAGCCACATACTGCCTAAAGCCAATGTTGAGCCCGTGAGTTGATAAACTAATATAGAGTTACAAAACGTACCAAATGCCCCACCAAGTTCGGAAATTCCATTTCCTAACCATGTAGCTACGAACGAGCGATTTTTTAGTATAGACGGATTCATAAGTCCTCCCTTTAATTGTTATTGCTGAGATTCATTCAATCATAGTTACTGAACAACATCATTTAAAACTTTAAACTTTTTCGGTATAACGACTGCATTACAAGCTTTTCATAAAATTCAAGAGGACCAGCTTCTCCAATTACCGCATACTCATAGCCTTTTGCCTTCATTTCATATAAACTATAGTGAAGCAGAGCATACCCTATTCCCTGAATTCTATTTAATAATGAAATGCCCATTGGACCGAATAAACCTTTCTTTTTCCTAACAACATCATAGCAAGCGAATCCCATGATTTGCTCGTCTTCCCATGCAAGGTAAATTGGAATATTATCCTGACTAAGTCCATTCTCAATAGCAGTTAGCCACCCTTCCCCAAATTCTCCCTTCACAAAGCTTTTCAATTCTACTGCGTCGCTTCGTTTTGCTTTTTTTAAAATTATTTTACTCACCGATATAGCTGGTAACGAATAATCCCTCAAAGAAACAATCATATCTCTTGGATAAGCTACACTATGAAGAATCTGATCAATATCTACTCTGCGCAACATCGCTTTTGTTAGACACTCGTCGACTTTACATATCGCCTCAATAATATAACCTTCGTTCAAATACACTTGACCGTAATGGTTCATCCGTTCCTTCGCCTTCTCCATTACTAACTTAGTCGTTTCTGATATAGGAATGGAGAAAGGTTGATAAGAAATCCCTGACTCTCCCTTATCAAATTTTGTCTTTTTCACTTCATCATAGAGTATATCCGGAAGATTTGGATAATTAATATACAATTCAGCTACTGTTTCGGTTCTAATTTTCAGCAAACCTAACAATAAATGGATAGGATAAACGATGCCAGTCGTCTTTTCCGCTTCCATTTCTGCAAACCTTATAAGTGCTATAGATCGCTCGGTATAACTCAACAAACCACTCCTTGCCATTGAACCTCACCAAATATCCGGACAAGCATCTCCATCATTAATTCGACAAAAAGGATGCATTTCCTCTTTTTGGAAAGCATCCTATGAAATCTATCTTTATTGAATATCACGTATGAGGGAAACTGCATATTGCAGCTTCGTTTATACTTTAAATCTCTCCTTAATCATTTCAGCTACTTCTTTCGCACTTAAATTTGTGTTGTCAATCTTAATATATTTATCTTTCTTTATCTCTCCATCAAAAGAATTCAATCGATGTTTTTTCATTGATTCCTTCAGTTCCTTTTCGGACCATTCCACATTTCTTTTCGTAGGTTTGTGTTCAAGTCTATTGGGACTTTTATTTCTCTCGATCCTTTCATCCAACGTTGCAGTATGTTCTACAAAATAGACCGTACCACCATTGGTTTCAAAAATCTCACATACTTGTTCAACATAATCCCAATCGGATTGTAAATTAAAAGCCCATACGAAAGTAAAGATCAATCCATCCAAATCACTCTTTGCCACAACTTTAAACATTTCCATCCGAAAATTATTCACTAATTTCCACATTTCCGGGGTAAATCCTAATATTGGTGCGACTAAATCAATCGTCATATGGTTATGAAATAACTTCAAACCGGTTATTTTCTCCAATTCCTGGCCTACTGTCATTTTCCCCACTGCCTGAGGACCAAATAGACAAGCTTCATGAAATCGCCTCCAATTAATTGATAAATAAAATTAAGTTCACTAGGATTGTTATGATTCCTAAGGCGTAAGGAAAACTAGTAATCTATAAACCTCTATTCTAGCAAATCTTTTATTCTTTTCCGCCCTAATAAACCCGTGCTAATATAACAAATGAAATAAATACGTTACTAATCATCAGTCCAGTTAGAATATTAATCGCTGCTAGTGCTGATATGTTAATTATTTCAAACTGTAATAGAGTTTGTAAAACTATGGAGTAAAATAAAAAGGCAAAATAGCTGTAAAACATACCTTTTTGCTTAATCAGTTGCATTCTTTCATCCTTATGAAAGAATTCAGGTACTAGATAGCTAATACATAAACACATGATAGCTATAGCAAATGCGATATAAGTGAATGGTACGGGAGCGCTATTCGCCATAACAGCTACAAAAATTAAAAAGATCCCCAATAATAAAAAGCCTCCACCCATTACAGCATAAGTTATACGATCATTCACGTCATTCATCCCCCTCTTCCAAAATAAAAATATCTTCCACATAGACATTGAATATTTTTGCAATGTGCAAAGCCAATGGCAATGATGGATTATACCTTCCTTTTTCGATGGATATGATGGTTTGCCTTGAAACACCTAGTTCTTTAGCTAAACGTTCCTGAGAGTAATTTCCCTTTTCACGATAATCTTTAAGATTATTTTTCAATCTTTTCACTTCCTTGGTAAGTTACACCAAATAATAAAGTAAAGTTAACTTAACGTCAAGGCCCCTTTACAACAAAATAATAAAAAAACTGTATCGGCTTAGTGATACAGTTATGACAAAGTAATAGCTACTGTCTTTTAAATAAAACCAGTCCCATTAATCAAATCAATGGGACTGGTAGAACTTAATATCAGTAAGATCATTAATAAAAGTGTGACGAAACTTTTATCCATTATTCAAAAGCTTGTCTATTAGTTATTTTGGTTAGCTAGTTTGCTATCCAAAGAAAGAATTGTTTTATCAGCTAAAATAAAGTAAACCGACATTGCCAACAGTGCCAAGTCAAGTTCATAACCGGCCATTTGCCCGTTGACTAGGAAGCCTAATGAAAGTTTCGCTGTAAAAATAGCCCCTAGCATGATTAGAGCCAATAGTATACTAATAATTCTCGTACCAATTCCTAAAATAAGGGCAATTCCTCCTATAAGCTCAATCGCAGCTACTACATATGCTAGAAAACCTGGTATCCCAAGACTATCAAAATATCCAGCCGTATTCGCAATTCCTCCTTGGAATTTATCTAAACCATGAATAAAGAATGTCAGTCCTAGTACGACTCTCAAGATAACTTTTCCAATTTCATTCATATTCATTTGAATCCTCCTTTCCTTATCTAGTTACTTTACGTAAGTTAATTTATGTTAGTTATTATATTTTGTCAAGTAACCAAATTCATTTTTATAAATCAGTAATATTTTATGTTATAATAAAATGGAGAGAGGTGAAGGAAATGAAGCAACCAGCTATATGCCCAAAATTTGAAGGCGGTATCATTATTAAGTCAGAAATGGACCGCATTAGTTATTTATCAGTTGCTATCCGGCACACAACGTTTTTCAGAGATTCAATCAGCAATTGGCATAAGCGGGAAAGTTCTTTCTGATCCCTTGAAGGATTTAGAGGAGAAAAATATAGTTAAACGTGAGGTTATTCCAGAAACACCAGTCATCATCGAATATTCCTTGACTGAAAAAGGTCGATCAATCGAACCTGTCATACGGGATATTGAAAGATGGTCGAAGCAGTGGGTTCAGGAAGAATCAACTTCATCTTAAATTTTTAATTAAAATAGACATGAACAGGATGAATCCTTTGTTCATGTCATTTTTTATTTTTTGAAATCTTTGTCCTCACTTATGAAAACTAATTCTATAATTCTTCCAAAGCTAAAAGAGGCGTTGAACTAGACCCGCCTCTTCCATATGGTAATTGTCTTTTCATGACATATAGATTATTTATTTAATCGCTACTTATCCGTCAATCTAGCCCATGTATACACTATCGCATGTTCCCGGTTGTGGCTCATAAAAACAATGGCTTTTAAATTGACCAGTATGTGGTTGACCATACCAAGTCGGAGGACATGGAGCATATGGATTAAAATACCATAAAGCATAATATGCTGGATGATCTCTCCAAAATTCCAAATTTTGTCTAGCTAACCTTCTTTCCGTGTCTCTCGCTCGTTGATAAAACATATTTCCTTTTTGAACCGCTTCAAACGAAAAGTTTCCTCCTTGTACCTGAAAAATGACATCTTCAATAGTCCTTACATCAGTAAAGTCTAAACAGTCTGCCACGGCACGATTCACTATTACATTGCCAACATATAACATCCCTTGTTTTCCTTCACCCTCGGCCTCAGCCCGCATCATCCTTGCCATTAAATCGACATCTGCATCTCGATACTTAACTCTCGCCATATTTACACCTCCAAAATATAGTATGAAGAAAGCCTATATTAATTTCATTGTTCTTAAAATAATCATCTTCACTAAACAAATTGAGCAAGTAATTGATTAAACTTATCTCGTTCTTCCCAGAAAGCGCCATGTCCACTATATTGAAAAGGAACTAGTTGTGAACTCATTATTTTTTGGTTGAGCTCCCGAGCCTGATCAAAAGGGATAACCTTATCATGGATACCATGAATGATAAGAGTAGGCACATGAATAAATGGAAGATCTGAGTATAATTTCTCATCTCTTAATGTATTAATTATCGCAGCAGTCGACCAACTGGCCGCTCGAAAACCCATTTGCATAAACCAGTCAGAAAATGGTTTAGTTATATATTGAAAGAAGAAACCGTCTGTAACGGTCTGCATCATTTTCGGACGATCATTTAGCACTTCTTTTAAAAAATCATCTGCAGTTCCAGCTGTGAAGCCTATTGGAGCAGCAGCATCTACAAGAACTAACTTCGAAACACCAAATCCACTGTGACGGGACATGTATCGAATAGCAATTGCACCACCAGTAGAATGACCAAGGAGTGTGAAATTGTTTAATTGAAGTGCGTCAACTAAGACTCGAATATCATCTGCAAGCCTGTCAAAGGTATATCCCTCAAATGGTTTATCCGATTTTCCAAACCCTCTCCAGTCAACGCCAATACAACGATATCCCATGGCAGGAAGGACATTGAACTGATACTCAAATTGTTCATGACTCAGCGGCCAGCCATGTAAAAATACGATTGTCTTACTCCCTTTTGGGTTTAAATCTTCCACATATAAATCTACATCCGATTCTACAGTTACAAAATACCCCATGAAACTCCCTCCTTGTTAAAAAGGCTTTATCAATAGGATATTCGTTATAAAGATATAGGTGAGGGCCTATCTTTGTAAATCCAAGATGCCAAGAGATCCTCTCAACAATAAATTGATGAAAATAAAACGCAACAGCTACAAAAATCACCTAAGCCACTTGAGGACTTTTACACTCCTCCCTCCTTCTAATTGCCATTGGATAGGGCCCTAATCAGTACACTCCCATGTTTAACAGCTAGATTACAGGGAAAATGTCCTACTGAATAATTGAGAAATAAACTTTATTTGAAGGATTACCTGAATCAAATTAATGAAGTAATAATATTTAATCCATTCATGCAGGAGTGAAGGAAGTGATTAGGTTAATTTAATACACCCTCTACAAATGCTATTCACTAACAACTTAAGAAAGGGTTGACTCATGTGTTAAGTATTCTGATTGGCTTAGTAATGTTGATGGCTTTAGCCTATCTGGGATGGTCCATTATTTGGGTGGCACCTTTAGCGGCTGGGGTCGTTGCTTTACTAAGCGGCTTAGATGTTTATGAAACATATACAGGACCTTATATGGAAGGTTTGGTCGATTTCGTCAAGAGCTGGTTTCCGATTTTCTTATTAGGTGCTGTATTTGGGAAATTAATGGAAAAGACGGGTGCAGCTAGATCAGTCGCTAAAAAAGTGACCCAATTAATCGGGGAAAAACGTGCCATTCTTGGCGTTTTAATAGCTGCTGCGTTACTGACTTATGGTGGAGTGAGCTTGTTCGTTGTTGTATTTGCCTTATATCCAATCGCACTTGAATTATTTCGTGAAGCAAATATTTCTAGAAAATTGCTTGTCCCGACATTTGCTCTAGGGGCGTTTACTTTCACCATGACTTCCACACCAGGCACACCCCAAATTCAAAACCTAATACCGATGGATTATTTCGGCACCACACCAATGGCAGGGCCCATCATCGGTATTGTTACTACTTTAATCATGGCAGTTGGTGGATATTTTTGGCTGGCATATCGAGGAAAGAAAATGGCTGCTAAAGGGGATGTGTTTACGGAACCCGACGATCAAAAAAAACCGGATGAGGATGAGGGTGTTGAAGAGAAGGATCCAAACTGGATTATCTCCCTCATTCCGCTCGCGATTGTCGTCATATTGCTTAATCTCGTAAAGTTGGAACCATTATGGTCCCTTCTCATTGGGGTTATCGCAATAATGATTCTGAATGTGCAAGATTATAAAAGATTCATACCGTCCATCAATGATGGTTCAAAAGGAAGTGTAATGGCGATTCTCAACACAAGTGCAGCCGTAGGTTTTGGGGCTGTCATCGCCATTGTTCCAGCTTTTGAGGACATTACTTCTTGGTTGTTAAATATTTCCGACAATCCATTAGTCGCTGAAGGTCTTGCCGTTCAGGTCATGGCAATCATTACCGGTTCTGCTTCTGGTGGACTAGGGATTGCCTTGAGCACGCTAGGTGATACATTTGTAGAGCTCTCACAAACAACAGGGATTAGTCCAGATGTGTTCCACCGTATTGCCGCAGTGGCATCCGGAGCATCGATATTCCCTAATAATGGAGCCTTGTTAACACTTATTGCTGTAACTGGGGTAAGTCTTCGAGACACGTATAAAGATGTATTCGTCGTTGCGTTTGTCATACCAACCATCGCATTAGTTGTAGGAGTTATTATGGGTGCGATCGGACTGGTTTAAGATAAATAAATTTATAGAATAAGAGGAGGAATAAAATGGTAAAAAATAAAGTCGTTATTATTACAGGTTCCGCACGTGGGATTGGATTCGAAATTGGCGAGCATTTTGCCCAAGCAGGAGCTAAGGTTGTTCTCTCCGATATAAATGAAGAAGGCGTAAAGGCCTCTGCTGAAGAACTGCAAAAACGTGGATTTGAATCAATTGGAGTTAAAGCAGACGTGACAAGTGAAACAGAGCTGCAAAATCTGGTGAACATAACAAAAGAAACATACGGTACTGTAGACATTCTTATTAACAATGCAGGATTACAGCATGTCTCCCCAATTGAGGATTTCCCGACAGAAAAATTTGAAATGATGCAGAAAATCATGTTGACGGCACCGTTCATTCTTACAAAACTCGTATTCCCAATCATGAAAGAACAGGGGTGGGGCCGAATTATCAACGTTGCGTCAATCAATGGATTAATTGGATTTGCTGGTAAAGCTGCTTACAATAGTGCAAAACATGGTGTAATTGGTCTAACAAAAGTTGCCGCTCTAGAAGGTGCTTCAGATGGTATCACGGTGAATGCTCTTGCTCCAGGATATGTAGATACCCCGCTTGTACGTGGACAAATTGCCGACTTGGCGAAAACACGTAATATTCCGGAAGACCGAGCACTTGATGAAGCAATTCTCTCTCAAGTACCACAAAAGAAACTATTAGACGTCAGTGAAATTGCAGACTATGCATTATTCTTAGCGAGTGATAAAGCTAGAAGTGTTACCGGACAAGCAATTGTTATTGATGGCGGTTATACTGCTCAATAATTATAGAAAACGCATGGAATCTCCTAACTTGATTCCATGCGTTAATTTATATCAAATATAATAAGTAAATTTATTTGTTATTCTCCTGTTTCAGCAAATTGGCTGATACGTTCACCAATTTCATCACGAACACGTTGAAACACTGCCCAAATCTCTTCTTCTGTACCTTCTGCTTTTGCCGGATCATCAAATCCCCAATGTTCTCGTTTCACATGTGGTGGCGTTACAGGACAACGATCAGCTGCATCACCACATAGTGTTACGGCAAGTGTTGCTTTGTTCAGAAAATCTATATCAATCGTTTCAGAGTGTTGCTGAGAAATATCTATTCCCACCTCATTCATTGCTTTGACAGCTTTTGGATTCAAACCATGTGCCTCAATTCCAGCACTTCTGACTTCCCAGTCTCCTCCAAGAAGTTTTTTCGCCCATCCTTCTGCCATCTGACTTCTGCAAGAGTTACCAGTGCATAAAAAATAAATTGTCTTTTTACCCATATCGAATCACCTCTTATAGAATAATTAATGTTAAATATAAACCAAACAATGTAATAAAGAGAATTGGTATTGTTAGTATTATTCCTGTTTTGAAATAGGTACCCCAAGAAATCTTGATCCCTTTCCTCGATAACACATGCAGCCAAACTAATGTTGCCAGTGAACCTATAGGTGTAATTTTAGGACCCAGATCAGATCCTACAACGTTAGCATAAACAAGTGCCTCCCTTAACACACCTGAAGTGTTTGTTTCCGCAATTGCCAAGGCATCAATCATCACAGTCGGCATATTATTCATAATTGATGATAGAAATGCAGCAATGAATCCCATACCAATTGTAGCAAAGAATAAGCCTTCCACAGCAATAGTTTGAATGACACTTGCGAGTGCAGATGTAAGACCTGCATTTCCAAGTCCATATACGACGACATACATTCCGATGGAAAAGAATACAATATCCCACGGTGCACCTTTTATCGCTTTTTTCGTATCCACTACAGAACTCTGTCTACCCATCAAGATAAAGAAGATAGCGATAGTTCCTGCAATGATTGAAACCGGGATATTAATCAATTCACTAGTAAAGTAACCAATCACTAATAGACCTAGGGCATACCATGATAAGCGAAACATTTTTTGATCCTTAATCGCTTTCTTTGGTTCGTCCAGTTTTGTAACATCATAGGAGCTTGGAATAGTTTTTCTAAAATAAATTAGTAGCACTGAAATGGTTGCAATGAGTGAAAATAGATTCGGTATCACCATCCGTGAAGCATACTCTGCAAATCCAATTCCAAAGAAGTCTGCAGACACGATATTTACTAAGTTACTAACGATAAATGGTAATGAAGTTGTATCAGCAATAAATCCACTCGCCATGACAAATGGAAATATCATTTGATCTTTAAAGTTTAAATTCCGTACCATCGCCAGTACGATTGGCGTAAGAATTAATGCAGCACCGTCGTTGGCGAATAAGGCAGCAACAATGGCACCTAATATACTAATATAGACAAACATTTTGATTCCGTTGCCCTTTGCAAATCGAGCCATATGTAAAGCAGCCCATTCAAACAATCCTACTTCATCTAAAATTAATGAGATAAGTATGATAGCGACAAAAGCAAGCGTTGCGTTCCATACAATTTCCGTCACTTCAATGACGTCACTAAATCCTACAACTCCCGTTAATAAGGCAACGACTGCCCCGCCTATTGCCGACCAACCAATATTTAACCCTTTTGGCTGCCATATGACAAATACTAGAGTTGCTATAAATATTAATATTGCGAGTATAAGTGTTGCCTGCAAAATAATTCCTCCAATTTAACAACAAGAAGTTCGTATACCTTCTTCTTCCAATTTCTTAAATTTATCATCTTGACTCGGTAACTGTTCCAAAACCAAGTGAACAAATGAATAATATTCATGCTCCTTATCTATCGAATAAAAGATCCACTGACCTCGTCGCTCTTCATAAACAAGACCGAGATCTTTCAATTTCCGTAAGTGTTGGCTCACCGCTGGCTGGCTAATTTGAAAAATCTTCACAAAGTCACATACACAACAAGCATGATTATCCATTAATTTCAACATCGTCAAACGTTTCTGGTCACCAAGCAATTTTAAAATATGCGCTGCTTTATCCACTTCTATTACACGTTCCAACATCTCGATTCCCCCTTATAGAGTGACTAGATAATCATATAACTATTTGCTTATATACTCAACAAAAAAATACTCTTCAACAAAGCATTTTATAGCAGTTAACTATCAACTCTCTAAACTATCGCACTTCTATACAGCGTACTTAAGCGTTTAATCATACAAAGAGCAAGCATGAACCGACTCTACTCAAACTTATTTTCTATCGGCACGTACAATTTTACGAATACATTACAAATTCATTTCATAAGCATATATGGACGAATACCTAATACAATTTTCACTTAACAAATGAACCTTGAATGGAGTGTTCATATGAAGAAACATGCTGTATTGGATGTAGCTCAGCTGAAGACATATTTTTATTTAAACAATGGTCAAGTTGCAAAGGCAGTTGACGGTGTTTCATTATCCATATCACCAGGAGAAACGGTAGCGATCGTGGGAGAATCTGGTAGCGGAAAGAGTATTACAGCTCTCTCCATTATGAAACTGATTAATAAACCCGGTCGGATAGTAAATGGGGAAATAGCTCTCAACGGAAAAGAAATGCAAGCCTTATCAGAAAAACAGATGACAGGAATTCGAGGAAATGACATCGCAATGATATTCCAAGAACCGATGACTGCATTGAATCCAGTCTTCACCATCGGAAATCAGATTACTGAAATCCTTAGGAAGCATAAAAAAATGAACAAAAAAGATGCACAAGCTAAAGCAATCCATTTACTAAAAACGGTTGGAATTCCTCGAGCAGAAGAAATCATCCATGAATATCCTCATCAATTATCTGGTGGTATGCGACAACGTGTGATGATTGCAATGGCCATTTCCTGTGACCCTAAATTACTAATTGCAGACGAGCCTACTACTGCATTGGATGTAACAATCCAAGCACAAATCCTAGACCTTATGCTGGAAATGAAAGAGAAGTTCCATATGGCATTACTGTTAATCACCCATGATTTGGGTGTCGTGTCGGAGTATGCAGACCGTGTGCTTGTCATGTACGGAGGACAAATTGTAGAGCAAGCAAAAACGAAAGAACTATTACGACATACCAAACATCCTTATACCCAAGGATTAATGCAAAGTTTACCGAAATTGGATGAGGATGTGGATCGCTTAGGAACGATTAAAGGAATGGTCCCGCCAGCATATAACTTTCCAGCCGGCTGTCGTTTTTCATCCCGTTGTCCTTTTGTCATGGATAAATGCAAGGTAAGCAACCCGGAATTAACCGAAATAGACACCGATCATTTTGTTCGTTGTCATTTATATGAAAATGCAGGTGATGAATCATGAATACAGAACAGAATACAAAAAACGACGCACTTATACATGTAAAAAACGTAAAAAAATACTTTCCAATCAAGGGAGGTGTCTTGAAGCGAACCATCGGTCATGTAAAAGCGGTGGATGATGTCTCCTTCTCCATAAATAAAGGGGAAACACTTGGTATAGTCGGGGAATCCGGATCTGGTAAATCAACGTTAGGCAGGGTGATGCTGCGACTCCTTGATCCGACAGAAGGAAGCATCCATTTTAATGGTATAGATATATCCCATCTAAAAAGAAGAGAAATACGTCCACATCGCCGAGATATGCAAATTGTCTTCCAAGACCCGTTTGCCTCGCTTAATTCGAAAATGAGTGTAGCAGAGTTAGTGGAAGAACCACTACTTGTACAAACAAAACTAACGAAATCGGAAAGAAGAGCAAAGGCAATCGAAATGATTGAACAAGTCGGATTACGAGCAAAGGACCGATTAAAATACCCACATGAATTCTCAGGAGGACAAAGACAACGAATCAGTATAGCAAGGGCTCTCATTACAAGGCCAAAATTCGTCATTTGTGATGAACCCGTCTCCGCGCTGGATGTTTCGATTCAAGCACAAGTATTGAATTTAATGAAAGATTTACAGGAAGAATTTAATCTCACTTACTTATTCATCGCCCATGATTTAAGTGTCGTAAAGCATATCAGTGACCGCATCGCGGTGATGTACTTAGGTCGTATCGTTGAGATAACCAATAAAAAAGATTTGTACGAAGAGCCACTTCATCCATATAGTCAAGCATTACTTGCATCGATACCGATTATCGATACAGGTGAGGCTACAAAAGCAAAGAAAGAAAAAATCACCTTGACTGGTGATATACCAAGTCCTGCAAATCCTCCATCCGGATGTTCTTTTCGCACAAGATGTCCTTTCGCTCATGAACGCTGTAAAGTGGAACGACCAGAATTAATCGAGAAAGAAAAAGGTCATTTCGTTGCCTGTCATTTATATGACAAGTAAATCTAAGATTTATAGGAGGTGATACACTGACAGAAATATATTAAGCAATAATTCGATCGTCAATAAGGAAATACAAGGGGGAATTATGTTGTTTAAACGAGTTAAATTAGGAATTACACTTTTAATCCTATTGTTCTTATTAGGTATTCTAATGGCTGCGTGCAATAGTGAAACAACCGATCCTGAACCGGAAGAGCCTGAGGAAACCGAGGAACCAGCTGAAACGGATGAAAGCGAGGAAGAACCTGCAGACGAAGGTCCGCAAATGGGTGGAACACTAACAGGAGCAATGGATACAGCACCGGCCGGTGTGTTCAACCCGATTTTCTATCAAGAAGCATATGAAGCCAATATTTTAGACTTCACACACGAAGGACTTGTAAGTCAGAACGAAGAACTTGGATTCGAACCAAATCTGGCGAAAGAATGGACGATAAACGAGGACCAGACAGAAATTACATTAAAACTGGAAGAAGGAGTCACCTGGCATGACGGGGAACCTTTTACCGCTGAGGATGTAGTCTTCACCTATAAAGCAATCTCTTCCCCAGGATATGTAGAAGCCGGGGGGATCCGTACAGATTACGCTGTCCGCTTGTTAGGTTATGAAGCGTTTAATAGTGGAGAGACAGATGAATTTGAAGGTGTAGTTGCTGAAGATGATTTGACAGTTACCTTTAAATTTGCCGAGCCAAACGTGACTATTTTAAAGGATGTGTCATTCTCAATCATACCGGAACATATTTTTGGTGATGTCCCTATAGCAGAAATTCCTTCACACCCAGCTACTCTTAATGCAGGAGAAGTCATCGGTACAGGACCGTTTCAATTCACAGAAATGTTGGAACGTGAACAATATGTTTTAACGAAGCATGCCGATTACTGGAATGGTGAACCGTATTTAGATCAGATTGTTTGGCGGGTTGTCGATCAATCTGTCATGCTCGGGCTTTTAGAAAATGGGGAGATTGACTTTATCGCAGATCCTAACGGTGTTCCTGCAGCTGATTTTGAAACAGTAGAAGCACTTGACCATGTTAAGATTATCGAACAAACCGACTTCGGATATCAGCTAATGGGCTTTAAGATGAACCATCGAACAGATGCCGATGTGGAGAGTGGTGCACTCAATCCAGACAACTGGGTTCCAAATGAAGATATGAGTGTCCAACTCATCAGGCAGGCAATGGCCTATGCAATCGATCGGCAGGCGATCGTAGATAACCTATTGTACGGGCATGGTTCCGTCATCAACGCTCCAGTTGCCCAACAGTTCTGGGCGTATGATGAAAGTGCCACCACCGCGTATGAATACGATCCAGAAAAGGCAAATGCCCTTCTTGATGAAGCAGGCTATGTCGATACAAATGATGATGGATTCAGGGAAACGCCTGATGGTGAAGAATGGATTGTCAATTTGAACTATCCTACAGGCAACAAACTGCGTGAAGCCTCTGCCCCGATTCTAGCTCAATTCTTAGAAGCAGTTGGAATTAAAATTGATTTAAGACAACCAAAAGAAATGACCGCTTATGTGGAAGAGTTGACAAATGATAACACAGATTGGGATCTTTATCTAATTGGCTGGAGCTTAGGTAGTGGAGATCCAGATCCATCTGGATTATGGAAGTCGGATGCTGCTTATAACTTCGGTCGCTGGAACAATCCTGATTCTGATCAATTAATGCTTGATGCCATGAAGGCTCCAGAAGCATTCGAACAAAGTTACCGTGAGGAAAAATATAGTGAGTGGCAAGGCCTCTTCTCTGAGGATCTACCTGCTGTCCTTCTCTATGCACAAAATAAAATTTACGGCTTCAATGAACGTCTGAACGGAGTCAATCCGATGCCATACAGCTTTAATAACGATCCACATTTATGGTGGGTATCAGAGTAGGCTGATGGAAAAAGAGCGTGTGCGGCACACGTTCTTTTTCCAACATATACATAAAGAAAATTAAATTGGGAGGGAAAATGATGTACAAGTATATCATTCGACGAGTTCTTGTTTTTATTCCAATGCTTTTTGCACTGACGGTCATTGTATTCGGACTTGCCCTCTTAGCTCCTGGAGATGCCTTAACCGGTCAATCACTCGCTGATCCGAACGTCGACCCTGAAGTATATGAACAACAAAGGGAAGCATTAGGCTTAAATGATCCGATACCTGTTCAATATTTTCGGTGGATCAGTGCCGCTGTACAAGGAGACTTCGGTAATTCAATGGTTTTTAACGGACGATCCGTAGCGGAGTTAATTGAAGCACGATTTGCCAATACACTCTATTTAGGTTTATTTTCATTAGCAATCACGATCATCGTTGCCATTCCAATCGGTATCTATTCCGCCAGACATCCCTACTCATTATTAGATTATGGTGCAACTGGTTTTGGTTTTTTCGGATTATCCATTCCCAACTTCTTCTTCGGCCTCATGGCAATCTATTTTCTATCAATCAAACTTGGCTGGTTCCCTGCACAAGGTACAATGTCTACTCCTGGATTAACTGGGTGGGAAGCATTCTTCAATCGACTTCATCATATGTTTTTACCTGGAATTACACTCGGCTTAGCTGGTACAGCAACTTATATGCGCTACATGAGATCGGAAGTTCTTGACGTACTTGGCAGTGACTATATACGAACAGCAAGAGCAAAGGGTATGTCCGAGAGGAATGTACTATATAAACATACACTCCGCAATGCACTTATTCCCATCATTACATTAATGGGGTTTGAAATCGGTGTACTGTTAAGTGGTGCAGTGATAACGGAGCAAGTATTTCAGTATCCCGGGCTTGGAACATTGTTTTTAAGTTCCGTCACTAATCGGGACTATCCAGTCGTAATGGCAATTGCCATGATACTCGGAGTTCTTATTCTTATAGGTAATTTACTTGCCGATATTTTTTACAGTATTGTTGATCCGAGAATTCGATATGATTGAGGTGAAATAATATGACTACTAAAACAGATGAAACAATCTACAACCAACCAGATAAGAATAACTCCATGGAAAAGAACAAGAGTCCCTTTCAAATAGCCATGCACCGATTTACAAGAAATAAAATGGCTGTAATTAGTGTGTTTGTCTTACTGGCCATCATCATCATATGTATACTCGCCCCGGTATTTACTGATATAAATCCTGAAGAAACTAATCTGCTCCTTATTGAGAAAGGGCCAAGCGAGGAGCATATTCTGGGAACAAATGGGCTAGGGCAGGACAACTTTTCACGTCTTTTGTATGGTGGTCGAATTTCGTTAATCGTCGGTTTTAGTGCTATGTTCTTCACGCTTGTCATTGGTGTCTTATTAGGATCGCTTGCCGGTTACTATGGTGGAAAAATCGATAACATCATTATGCGTGCCACCGATATTATGCTGATGTTGCCATTTCTTGTACTTGTACTTACGATCATGGCTATTGTAGATAAAGTAACCATTGGATTATTCGTTTCAATTATCGCCTTAACGTCATGGCCAAATTTAACCCGTATCATTCGCGGTTCTTATTTATCATTACGTGAACAAGAATTTATACTTAGTGCACAGGCAATCGGTGCCAGTGATTTCCGAATTATTGCCAAGCATTTTATTCCAAACGCAATTGGCCCAATTGTTGTAAACGCTACATTAATGATGGCTACCTATATCATTATTGAATCTGCACTAAGCTTTATCGGGTTCGGTATCCCTCAGCCTACACCAACGTGGGGGAACATGATTTCCGAAGCTCAGAACATAAGAATTTTACGGAACAATCCAGAAGCATGGATTCCTCCGGGTTTAGGTATTTTGATTACGGTGCTTGCAATTAACTTTATCGGCGATGGTTTAAGGGATGCATTTGACCCGCGCAGTAATCAAAGATGATGGGGAAATAAAGGAAACTCCTAAAAAGGATGATACCTTCAAAGGCATCATCCTTTTAGGATAGCAACATTTATTCCATATTACTATCATCCAAATAAGCAACTTCCCATAAATGACCGTCCAAGTCTTCAAATCCCCAAATGTACATGAATCCATGATCTTGCGGTTCATTGAACCTTTTACCACCCGATGACAATGCCTTATTCACTATCTTATCCACTTGTTCTCTGCTTTTTGCTGAAAGGGCGAAGATGGACTCCGCAGAAGTGGTTGTATCCACGATTTCCTTCTTAGTAAACTCTTTGAATCGTTCTTCGCTCATGATCATAGCAAAGATATTTTCACTAATTATAATACAAGATGTTGATTCATCAGAGAACTGTGGATTAATCTCAAAACCAAGCTCCTTGAAGAAATTAGTGGATCTGTTCACGTCTTTTACAGATAAATTGATAAAGATGTGCTTAGATTTAAATGCCATATTATTACCTCCTATGAAATTTATTGACTTATCCCTTCAGTTTTTCATTAGATATCAATAAATATTCCAGATTCAAATAAAATCAATGACAGATAGAAACATGAGAAGGTATTTATGCTGGATGAGCCGAATAAGTTAGAGGGAGTGTGATTTTGTTGTCTTCCAAAAAACTGGAAGCTATACCTGCCTTGTAACACTCAGATTTTGGTTGTCTTTTAACTATGTAAGGTCACACTAAATAGTGAGGGGTTGGTTTTATGCAAAATATAACCAAATTGTTTTTAGAACAACACCACATGCATTGCTATGAGAATGAGTGGTTTGCATCTATGGATCAGGCGCTTCATGGAGCCACCGCAGCAGAGGCAGCCTGGACTAGTTCGGGGACAAGCAATTCGATTTGGCAGATTGTCAATCACTTAATATTTTGGAACGAAGACATAATCCATCGAATCAAAGGCATAGAGAACCCGGATAAGGCAGAAAACAATGAGGAAACCTTTGGACATCCTGGGGATCCAGAAGACGAAGTTGGATGGACCCAGACTGTGCAGCGCCTTAATGAAGTTATGAATAAATTAAAAACGACCATTGCAGATCTTGACGATGAAAAGTTAAAAACTCCATATACAGCTAACAGCTGCTCTATTGAGCGGTTACTCAGCAATATCATCATGCACGATACGTATCATATCGGCCAAATTGTACTGTTGCGTAAGTTGCAATCCTCATGGGGTGGAGTCGATTGGACATAAAAGGGCTTATATCAAAAAACTAGTTATTTGGTTTATTTTCTTCGATTGATTAGAACTAGAAGTTTAGAAGGGAGATTAATTTCTCCCCCTAAACATATCTGTTCCACTTATACTCTTTCCCACTCCATAAGAAACTCTTCCTCAGCAGTCTGTTCATCTATCAATTCCTCTTTTATTACAAAACCATTTCTCAGATAAAAATCAACGGCGTTCCTATTTTTCTTGTAGACTTTCAGTTGTATATTCTTCCTGCGATCCTTTATAAAATTTAATAATCTTTTTCCGTACCCTTCGCCTTGATGCTTAACATCAATAAACAGTGCAGCCAAATAATCATCGACCATGGATATAAAGCCATTGATTTCTTTTTCGTTACTTATCACATATGTTTCAGACATAGGGAGATAAGCTTCCCTCATATCCGTCTGCTTTGATTTCCAATAATCTTTATCAATAAAGTCATGAGCGATTACAGAACCTTCATACCATATTTTTAGTAGTGTATTAACTTCAGTTTTATTGTATTTTCTGATGACCATATTATCATCCCTTCATCGCCATTAATTAAGCTGTTTTTTTCCAATGAACTACCAGCATCATATTCATTTTTCTAGTTTTTATTGTGATGGTAGATAAGTTGGACAACACCCGAAGAAAAACTCTTTGTATCAATTAGTCTCAGATTCACTCTTCCCTCTATATCAGTAAATAAAGGTTTACCCTCCCCTAATACAACAGGGTGAACCGATAGCCTAAATTCATCAACCAAACCTTTATTTATGAAAGTCGTAATAAGACTTGACCCACCATATAGCCAGATGTCTTTACCAGGCTTTTTCTTTAATTTATTCACTTCTTCAACAATGTTATCGTTAATTAAATTCGCAGTATGATTAATCTCTTTTAGTGTTCTGGAAAATACATATTTCTCTTTACTATGAACCTGTTCCCAAATTTCTTTTTCAGTATCCGATTCTTCGTTTTTAGGAATGTATTGCCCCCATATATCGTAGCTCTTTCTACCATATAGAATGGTATCAATTTGATTTAAGAATTTAGCAAAATCCATATCAGGATCCATTATGCACCAGTCAACTTCTCCATTCGGTCCTTCAATAAATCCATCTAAAGTAACTGCTAAATCTAAAATGACTTTTCTTGTTTTGTCATTCATTGCCATACCTTTATCTCCTTTTTCCTTATAAAAATTGGTTAGTAATTGAAATTATTCGTCATGGCAACTATATCCTTAACGGTAACCAATTAAAATATTTCCAAGTACTTATTCATTATTACATAGTGTTTTTAAATGGTAACTGATTACTTCTCTCACCTTTTCTGGAGTATAGACATCTGGTCTTAACAAAGCATGGAATGACAGCCCTTCAATCAATGCGGATAACCGAATTCTTTCTAATTCTACGTTAACTGAATCGGATAAAATCCCTTTTAGAGTTAGTATCTCGATCATTGAATTTGCTAATTCATATGTACCATCAGTCAATTCGTCTTTCTTCTCCTTTAATGCATGACTCGTAAGGGAACGGAGTGCAAAAATCCACCAGACACTCGTTTCAATTTTCTTTTCTTCATCGATTGGTACAAGCTCCAGTAACACTTCCTCCACTGCCTTTAAAGGATCTTCTGACCATTCTTTATCATCAGAGCGTTTTTTACCTGCATCAAAGAAATAGTCCATAATAAACAAAAGCATTTCATCTTGAGTTGAGAAGTAATGTCTTAAAGCACCAGAAGACATGCCGGCTTCTGCTGCAACCCTTCGTATCGATGCTTTTTCAATTCCCTCGTTTTTAATTATCTTCCATGCAGCTTCCGCAATTAATTTACGTTTTTGATCATGATTCACTATTTTTGGCAAAAAAATCACTTCCTTTTTATAACACAGTGTGTTATTATAATTTTAGCACGATGTGTTATAAAAATAATACCACATTACACGAAGGGAGAACTAATCTTTTGATTGAAATCATCGAAACAATGATGCCATCTTCATCAATAGACCTTCCTGTAGCCCTGATAATTATATCCATCTGTGCCGTAATTGATGTGTTAAGCCCTGGGGTGCTTGCTGTTACCGGCTATTTACTACTGACACAACCAAATCAATTATCATCACGACTATTTGTATTTTTGCTCGTTATTCAGTCGGGTTATTTCATGATTGGACTGTTATTATACTTTGGTGGAGATACATTATTGGACTTAATTGACCAGTTATCTAGCTTTGATGTAATCAATTGGCTCTATACAGTTATTGGAACACTTCTTGTTCTAATTAGTTTTATAAAGCCAAAGGAAAGCACAAAAGATCGTCTCACATCATGGATCCCGAGACAAACATCAATTAAAGGAATGATTATTCTAGGAATTATCGTGTTCCTAATTGAATTTATAACGGCACTCCCGTACTTCTACTCGATCTTTCTATTAAATCATCTAACCATTAATCAAGCTTCTTCTGTCTTTATCATATTAGGCTACAATCTTGTCATGGTGTTCCCTTCCCTATTATTGCTGGGAATTAATATGGTGCTTAGAAATAAACTGCAGCATTTCCTGAATAACATAAAATCAAAACTGAATGAAGCACCGGTTTCTTCACTGTTAGTAGCAATCGGCCTAGTTGGTGCAGTCTTTTTCAATATCGGTATCAGAGGTATTTTAAATTAATAATATAAATGAGGTGTAAAACATGAAAGAAATTATTAGCGGAATTAGTTTACTTTTCCTGATTCAAGGAGTAGGAGGTTTAATCAATCATCTGACTGATGGCGGAAAAAGTTGGTTTTTGGTAAATTATATGGATGTATTTCAAGGTTGGGAAATCGGGATGGATATTTTATTGATTGTAATAGGAGGGATTATTGGTTTATTATCCATGAAAAATTCACCGAGAAGTGCGAAATAATCTAAGAGGGGGATAGTTATATCTCCCTCTTTAATCCATCTCATTTTTTCTTTCGACTTTCTATGAACTTCAAAATTAAATCATTCACTACATCGGCAGGCAACTGATGGCCTGCCTTTGGAATAATCTTTACTTCAACATCATGTAATAGATTCTTTGCTCGGGCAGCAGCCCGTCTGGAATTATGCATAGGGCTTTTTTCTCCTAGAAGCAGGAGCGTTGATATCTTTACTGATTGGAGTTCTTCATCGCTAACATATTGTGGAGGTATACGTTGCATCTTGTAATCACGCATCGCTGCTATTACTAAATCAGTCTGCGTATTACTTGGTAAGGAGCCCGCTCCAGTCCATCGGATAAATCCACGTCGTATGGAATCTGGTCCAACTAGGCTTGCCCATAACATAAATGGCCAAGCCTTATACGAAATACCGGCTAGTGCACGTGCCGGATCGAGAAGTGTAATCGATTGAAGTGACCTAGGAGAATGTATTGCCTGGTTTAAAGTAATCCAGCCACCATAGGAGGCACCTACTAAATGTACTGCTTCTAATTTCAACTCCTGAAAGACTTCTTCTAACCAAACCACATAATCATCAGCATGCTGAATAGGTGCTGTTTGAATACTTCGCCCTGCATCTCCGATTGTATCTACCGCAAATATTCTATGGTGCTCACCAAGTGGGACAACAAAATTTGCCCATGATGCAGAAGTACTGTTTGCTCCATGCAGTAATACTATTGGGTCTCCCTGTTTATTTCCATAGGCATAAACATGTGTCGGGCCGAAACTAGTTTCCAAATTCATTTCCTCACGCGAATTCGGCCATTGTCTCATTACATCATCATATACTTTAAGAAACTCTTCCTCAGCTTCCTTGTCAACAAACGTTCCTATCCGAGGGCTTTCACTCGGACTCTTTTCTTTCATATTATTCTCCTTCCATACCTCTTCTCCGCTTTGGATTCCTTTGTTAAGTAGTGTTAGATCATCTCTATTAAAGTTTATTTTGCATGTTAGATAATAAGAATATCTAGCTTACTATCTCCTTTAAAAACTTCCTCGTCGCAAAGAAATAGTAAATGGTTTGAAAGAGTAGATATAAACCGCCAATTGTTAGAAAGTTTACAATTAGAATAGGTTCAGACATGATACCACCACTATCTTGTACAATAGTTATCACATATATAGCGCTTAAGATGATTCCAATAATTGGTGCCAAAAAGAACAAAATCCTAAGTTCGTTTGTAACCATCTTTTTGACCTCTTTTTTTGTAATCCCTATCTTATATAACTTCCTGTATTTTATTCTTTCCTGTTCAATATCCGTAAATAAATTCAAGTATAATAGAATAAACGTCGCAAAGAAAAATAAGATACTTAAAAAAGTGGATACAAAGAATATAATCCCGCCATCTATTCTACTCATATTATATTCATTTATTTTTGAAACAGGATCCAATAACTCCTCTTCAGAACATGGGGAGATTTGCCCAATAGGATACTCATCAATTTTAGGAGTTAATTGATTGCTTTCATGTAATTTTTGCTTTAATTCATTAACCGCTTCAGCTGATTGTTTCCAGTTAGTCAAATTTAGCCAATGTATCTCGGCAGGATAAACATCTAGGGAATTTCTCAACATCTCGTAATCCTTCTCATTCACTAAAATAAAATCTGGATTATAATAATGAAAACGATAATCAAATATCGGTTCAAACACCATATCCTGTAAAGCTAACGAGATGTTTTTCTCTCCATTGTCAAATTTAAATCCTTTTGTATAATCCCTGTTCTCCTCTGAAGTATCAGAACTTATCAAATAAATATACTGTCCTTCACTAATATGAAGCTGTGTTTCTGAAATTTTATTAAAACTTTCTACTGGAATAAACGTATACCTATACATAAAATTCCATTGGGGGTGGTACTCGAAATAATCAAGTGTTTCTATAAGAAGATGCTCAAGTATCACTTGATTGTTACTATTAAATATTTCAGATGCCTCATCTAAGGAGATTTTATTTTTTGTTTCTGTTTGGACAAAAGCTACATCGTATGGAAGTTCTTCTGCAATATATTCTGCATTAGAGTAAAAATTTAAGGTCATTGTACTATAAAAAATAGTCACCATTGCCATAATAATAATGAGCATGAACGTTGAATTAAGTTGCTTAATTTTATAGTCGATGTTCGTAAAAACTAAGAGTCTACGATAATAGATGTTTGGATACTTTTTAGTATACTTGAGTAAAAAACTACCAAATCGGGAAACAGCCAAATATAAACCAAGGATTAGACTAATTGTACATAAAATAAAAAGTGTGCCTTCTCCCAACTCGTATATATATTTAAAAAATTTCTGATCTAAGTTGAATTTCTTTTCATAAGTAAATATATAGAGAGTTGACATAGAAAATATAATAATTCCTATTCCCACTACACCTAAAATTGGATTTTTATGGGGCTTACTCTCCGAGATACGATCCCACTTCAAGATTTTCACAAGTTCAGTGATCTGCATCAGAATCAACGATTTACCTATCGCAACTATTAAAACAAGAAGAAATATCCCGATAGTATAAAGAAACATCTTTTCATTGAGATAAAAAGGAATATCTGTTATCCCCACATTACTCATTAAAATATGAAAAAATAAACGTGAAAATACAATTCCTGATAGAATCCCTGTTCCAATAGAAACCAGTGCAATCCCTACATTTTCGATTAATATTAATTTTATAAGATCACGATTAGTCATTCCTAAGGTCATAAATAAACCAAATTCTTTTTTCCTTCTTTTAATGAAAATAGAGTGAGCATAACTAATGAAGAATACTGTAAAAATAAGTAAAGCGATTGCTGGAATCATTAGTATTTCATTCATCCCGTGCTGAATTTGCGGATTATCAATAATTTCATTATTAAAGAATACCGTTGAAAACATAAAGAAAACCATGACAGTAAAGCTTTTGCATAAAAAATAAAAGATATATTTCCTTTTATTTACCTTTGCCATTTTCCACACAAGTTGCTTAAATGTCATAGCTTTCTCCCCCTAAGACCGCCAGACTATCCATTGTAATTGAGAGGCTGATACCGTCTAAAGGTTTTGTAGCACCAGCATCTCCTACATTCCCATATAACCTCACTAATTGATTTGCTCGTAATATATTCATTCTTCGTCCCTCTTTTAAGCATAGTAACCAAAGTAACTTCCGCCATTTATCATCTGACATCTCTAATTATGGTTAATATCCTTCCCAATGAATATGATCCCCTCCTGGGTATCTTTTATATATTAAATTGTAAACCATAAACTTTTGTTAAACAATTACAAATATTAAGTAGAAGATCATTCCACTTTTTGATTTAAAACAAGTCCGATAAAAAAACTCTTGCTAAATAAACCATACAATAAAAGAAAACAAAATAAAGAACAGCAGTGGAGCATTTCCCACTGCTGATTGATTCTTAAATACAAGGCTTATTCTCCAACGGTTGAAATTTGCCAAGTAATGCTATATTTATCTTTTACTTGCCCATATGCTGGACTAAAAGGAGTTTCCTGCAATGGCAATATGACTTCTCCACCATCTTGCAGTTTTTCGAAAATAACTTTTACTTTTTCTACATCTTTAAATAAAAGAGCAATGTTTAATTGTTCTCCAATTTGATATGGCTCTTCTGGAAAATTATCTGATATCATCAAATACGATTCACCAATTTTCAATTGCGCATGTGCAACTAAAGCTTTCATTTCATCAGATAGAGGAAATTCAGGGTTCTCAGGAAAATCACCATAAGTTTGAACACCTAAAACCTCTGCTTCCAATGCATTTTCATAAAACTTTACAACTTCTTGACCATTTCCATTCGTTCTAATATAAGGATGTACACCTAAAATCATTAAAAACAACTCTTCTTCCTTTTAAACTGAATTTGTGTTGAAGTTGGCATAAGTTTAATGGAGATCTACAACTTCCTCTCCAACAAACAAACTGCCTCAATATGATTTGTCTGGCTAAACATGTCGACTGGCTGGACTTCTTTCGTTTCATATCCGCCTTCTTCTAAGATAACTAAATCCCTTGCTAAGGTTGAGGGGTTACAAGATACGTAAACAATCCGCTTTGGCTCCATTTCAATCATCGCCTGGAGGAAGTCTACTTCACAGCCTTTACGCGGGGGATCTACAACGATCACATCTGGAGTAAAGCCTTCGTTCTTCCATTTCGGCATTACCTTCTCCGCTTCCCCTACTACAAATTCCGCATTTGTTATGCCATTGAGTTCAGCATTCATCTTGGCATCGCGTATGGCATCTGGTACTATTTCAATTCCATATACCTTCTTTGCTTTTTGAGCAAGGAATAGGGAAATTGTACCAATTCCACAGTAAGCATCGATAACCACATCATTCTCATCAATCTGTGCATACTCCAATGCTTTTTCATAGAGAACTTTTGTCTGTACTGGATTCACTTGATAGAAAGAGCGGGGCGATATCGCAAACCGGATATCCCCAATGGTGTCATATATATAATCTTCTCCCCAAATCGTCTTTGTTTTATTACCGAATATGACATTTGTCCGCTTGTTATTGATGTTATGCACAATGGACTTGATATTTGGGAATGTCTCTGTTAATTCTCGAATCAACTTGTCAGCGTGTGGTAATTTTTCTGTTCGAGTAATAAGAACAATCATGATTTCCTGTGTTTCTCTGCCTGTACGCACCATAATATGCCGAAGTACACCGCGATGGCTTTTTTCATCATATGCCTCAATTCCTATACGATTCGCGATACGACGGACAGCATGGACCATTCGGTCATTAACTTCATCTTGAATGACGCAAGTTTCCATATCCTCAATAATATCGTGACTGCGCATGCGGTAGAAGCCTGTTATCAATTCCCCATCCTTTTCTCCGACAGGGATTTGGACTTTGTTGCGGTAACGCCAAGGATCCTCAAGACCAATCGTCGGGTGTACGGGGACATGATCCAGATGAGCAATTTTCCGCAATACATTTTTTACTTGATTTTGTTTCATAAAGAGCTGGAGGTCATAACTCATATGCTGGAGCTGACATCCGCCACATTTATAATACACATTACAAGGGGGTTCCACTCTTTCCTTGCTTTCTTTCTTCAATTCAATCAGTTTACCAAAGCCAAAGTTTTTATTAACCTTAATTACTTTGACAACTGCATCTTCCCCGGGTAACCCATAGGGTACAAATATAGGATAGCCATTTATTTTACCCACTCCATTTCCTTCGTGGGTCAAATCCTCAAACTTTAAATCGATATATTCATTTTTCTTTACCGGAGCTGTTGATTTTGCCATTATTATCTTCCTTTTTTTCTTGTATATAAACCTTATCTTACCATATCTTGGTCATCTCATGCAGGCTGTCCGAATAAATAACAAAACCTTCAACTGATGATGGAGTTGAAGGTTTCAAAATAGCTAATTTTCATTTTGTTGTTCGATGAATACAGTTGGGACGATGATTTCAACATGCTGCTTCAAATTGGAGAATTCCCCAGGCAGTAATCCCCCATATTCACCATCAATATTTATTTGCATCTTCTCTGAAGGTGTTACTTTAATATTTTTTGCCCTCGCATAAAAAACATCATCACTATTTAAGTGCGCCCCTCTTAAAGCGAGGCTCGCAATATGAATGAACTCAGCTAAATTAACCTTTTTTAAAATAAGCAAGTCAAAATAACCATCATTCAATTTAGCATCAGGAGCGAGCTTTTCAAAACCACCAACTGAGTTGGAATTAGATACTAAAAACAACATAATATCCTCTTCAATTATCTCGCCATCATACTCGATTCTTGCTCTTGACGGTTTTAGTGAAGGAAGCATTTCTATACCTTTAATATAGTAGGCAAGTTGACCAAGGACCGTCTTTAGTTTGATTGGAACGTCATACGTCAGTTCAGTCAATCTACCGCCACCAGCTATATTAATGAAGTATTGCTCATTTACCTTTCCGATATCTAAATGCATTGATTGGTCAGCAGCAATGATTTCTACTGCCTTTTTTATATCACGAGGAATATGTAACGCCCTCGCAAAGTCATTAGTTGTTCCAGCTGGGATGATACCCAGTTTTGGTCGATACTCCTGTTCAGCGATACCGTTGATCACTTCGTTAATTGTACCGTCCCCGCCCGCAACAACTACAAGTTCATGTTTTCGTTCCACTGCACGCCTTGCTTCCTCTGTAGCATCCCCTTCACCTGTTGTTGCATGTGCTGACGTTTCATAACCAGCTTTCTCAAGTGTTTCCAGGATAAATGGAAGTTCACGTTTTACTGCTTCTTTTCCTGCAGTTGGATTATAAATTAATCGTGCTCTTTTCATTGAACATCCTCCCTAATGAATGTAAGGGCATCTTTGGTTAATCTCTACCATTCATCATAAGCTTTTTTACTCAATTTTAAAAGCCCGAGCTATATGCATGTATAAATTTGTCGTAAAAAAGAGAATCCCATTAATTGGGATTCTCGTAATTTCATTAACGTTTTTCAATTTCTTCTTTAAGGATTTTATTAACCATCGGCGGGTTAGCTTGTCCTTTTGTTGCTTTCATCGTTTGACCAACAAGGAAACCTAACGCACGGCCTTTACCTTCTTTATAATCAATGATGGATTGTTCATTTTCATCCAGTACTTGGTTGATGATTTCTTTCAGTTTCACAGGATCTGAGAGCTGTACAAGTCCTTTTGCTTCTACAATCTCTTCTGGATCTCCACCTTTTTCTACAATTTCTGCGAAAACTTTCTTAGCGATTTTAGAAGAAATCGTACCATCTTCAATCAGTTTAATCATTTTCGCCAGGGATTCTGGAGTAATCGCAAGCTCAGGAAGTTCCTTTAGATGCTTGTTCATATATGCGGATACTTCACCCATCAACCAGTTGGATGCTTGTTTCGTATCTGCTCCTTCAGCAATTGTCGCTTCAAAGAAATCAGCCATTTCCTTCGAGCTTGTTAGGACATTTGCATCATACTCAGAAAGTCCAAGTTCTTTCACATAACGTATACGGCGTGCATCCGGAAGTTCTGGAATTTCGTTTCTAACTCTTTCCATCCAAGCATCGTCAACATATAATGCCACAAGGTCCGGTTCTGGGAAGTAGCGGTAATCATCCGCTGCTTCTTTCACACGCATGAGAATCGTTTCTTTTGTTTTCTCATCATAACGACGAGTTTCCTGATGAATTTCTCCACCAGCAAGCAAGATTTTTTCCTGACGTTTCTCTTCAAACTCTAGTCCTTTTTGGACAAATGAGAAAGAGTTTAAGTTTTTTAGCTCCGCTTTTGTTCCGAATTTCTCTTGACCAATCGGACGAAGGGAAATATTCGCATCACAACGTAGAGAACCTTCCTCCATCTTCACGTCGGAAACACCAGTATATTGAATAATGTTCTTTAATTTTTCAAGATAAGCATAAGCTTCTTCTGGTGTACGCATGTCTGGTTCCGATACAATTTCAATAAGTGGCGAACCTGCACGGTTGAAGTCGACATACGAATATCCGTCGTCACCGTGGATTAATTTACCTGCGTCCTCTTCCATATGGACACGAGTAATACCGATTTTTTTCTTCTTACCGCCCACTTCAATTTCGATCCAACCGTTTCTGCCGATCGGAGTTTCATCCTGAGTAATTTGGTAAGCTTTCGGATTATCCGGGTAAAAATAATTTTTTCGGTCGAATGTCATATGTGTCGCGATTTCACAATTCAAAGCCATCGCAGCTTTCATTGCATAGTTCACCGCTTCTTCATTGATGACAGGAAGTGTTCCTGGGTAAGCCAAATCAATCGGATTCACATTACTATTCGGCTTGTCACCAAATGCATTCACACTCGGGCTGAAAACTTTAGATTTTGTTTTTAATTCAACGTGCACTTCTAAACCAATTACCGTTTCAAAGTTCATTTTGCTGCACCTCCAATATTGGGGCGTTGTTTATGGAAGTCTGTTGCTTGTTCAAAAGCATGCGCCACACGATAAACTGTAGCCTCATCAAAATGTTTACCGATGACTTGTAAACCGATTGGCAGACCTTCCTTAGAGAATCCACATGGTAATGATAATCCTGGTACACCAGCTAGGTTCACTGGAATCGTCAAGATATCATTCGCATACATCGTCATTGGATCATCAACTTCTTCACCAATCTTAAACGCTGTTGTTGGTGTTGTAGGTCCCATAACAACATCAAATTCCTCAAAAATCTTTTCAAAGTCATTTTTGATCAACGTACGGACTTTTTGTGCTTTTTTATAATAAGCATCGTAATAGCCTGAGCTTAATACGAAGGTTCCAAGCATGATACGACGTTTTACCTCTTCTCCAAAGCCTTCACTTCTGGAGTACTTGTACATATCGATCATGTTTTTTCCTGTTTCCGAACGGTATCCATAACGGACTCCATCGTAACGTGCAAGACTCGCAGATGCCTCAGCAGACGCAAGTAAATAGTATGCAGATAATGCATACTTAGAATGTGGTAACGATACTTCTTCCCATGTTGCACCAAGTGATTCGTATACTTTTAGAGCTGACTTGACAGCTTCTTTCACTTCTTCCGTAACGCCTTCACCGAAATACTCTTTCGGAACGGCAATTTTAAGACCTTTTACATCGTTTGTAAGAGTCTCCGTGTAAGCAGGAACTTCAAGATTTGCACTAGTAGAATCACGTTCGTCATGTCCAGCAATCACTTCTAAAACTCTTGCATTATCTTCAACAGTTCGAGTGATTGGACCAACTTGGTCTAAAGAAGACGCAAAAGCAACTAAACCAAAACGAGACACTCGGCCGTATGTTGGTTTCATACCAACCACGCCACAAAATGCAGCCGGTTGACGAATTGATCCACCAGTATCTGAACCAAGAGCGAACAGAACTTCTCCAGCTGCTACTGCAGCGGCAGAACCACCACTTGATCCTCCAGGGACATAATCTGTATTCCATGGATTTTTTGTCGATTTATAATAAGAAAACTCTGTACCAGAGCCCATTGCGAACTCGTCCATGTTTAATTTACCAATCGTTACTGACTTTTGATCCTTTAACTTTTCTACGACATTTGCATCATAAAGCGGATCATTGAAGTTATCTAACATCAGGCTGGCACAAGTAGTACGTAAGCCTTTTGTGACAATATTATCTTTTATACCAATTGGAAGTCCAAAAAGAGCCTTTTCTTCTGGGTTTTCGTCCAACTCTTTAGCTTGTTTCATCGCGTTTTCTTCATCTATGGTGATAAATGCTTGAATTTTATCTTCTACTTCGTTAATACGATCTAATGAAGTTTTCACTAGGTCTTGAACGGAAATTTCTTTATTATGTAATTTCTCTTCAAGCTCCTTAATCGAGTGGTCAAATAATGACATGAAGTTTCCTCCTTATTAAATGTTCTTATAGCTTTTATTCAGAGAGAATAGATGGAACTCGGAATTGACCGTCTTTCTGATCAGGAGCATTTTTTACAGCTTCCTCTTGGGTTATCCATTCCTTAGGTTCGTCTTTCCTCATGACATTCGTCAATTTCAATACATGGGTTGTAGGTTCTACGTCCGATGTATCTAATTCATTTAGCAGTTGAGCATGCTCAATAATCGACTTCAATTCATCCGTTAGCTTTTCAGCTTCTTCGTCAGTGATGTGAAGTCTAGCTAATTCAGCGACATGCATCACTTTTTCTTTTGAAATAACGTTTCCCATTATTTGAACCTCCTAGCATTATCAACTAAAAACCATTTATTTCATTTTTTTATTATAACACTATTGATGATAGCAGAGAAGCCTCGCTGTAAGCAAATTATCAACCAAAAGCGGAAGCGACCGTTTAGGGGCTTCCGAACTGAACTGCGGTGCAGGGAGATAAAGGAAACACGGTGAGGAACGAGCCGATGTTGACTTATCGACTGAAAGCGCAGGAAGTTCAGGCAGCCCCTGGTCGCTGAAGCTAGACGTCAACCAAAAGCAAAAGCGACCGTTTAGGGGCTTCCGAACTAAACTGCGGTGCAGGGAGATAAAGGAAACACGGTGAGGAACGAGCCGATGTTGACTTATCGACTGAAAGCGCAGGAAGTTCAGGCAGCCCCTGGTCGCTGAAGCTAGACGTCAGCCAAAAGCAGAATATACCATCTAGATATAAAAGCCTATACAAATATCAAGATTTTTAATCATTCATAAAAAAAATCCTGAAGCAGATGGTCTACTCCAGGAAAAATGTATTCATTATTGGGGATAATAAAATACTTAATAATCAGAATCAAGGTTCCATGGTGATTTTACAATAGGTGGGTGTCTTTCACCCCAAGTTGTCTCAATTGGATCTGAGTTGACTGCGAAAAATACTCCTGAAACGATTACTGCAGCTAAGGTAATACCAGCAAATAGTTTTTTCATTTTTCATCCCTCCTTTAAAGGTTTGATAACTCTCTATATGAACTATTAGCGAGTTTATAATATTTAGTTGCATCCTTATACTTATGGATGCCTTCGTAATGTTTGGCAAGCATAGATGCGAAAATCACCGTATTCGCATGGTCTTTACGTTTTATTAGTAAAGGAATAAATTTATTTTTCACAAGAGTCACAAATTTATTTGCCTGATTCGTGATGGAATAATAATAGGTATGTATGACATGGTAATAAAAATCATAAGCGTTATTCTGTGGAATTTGATCTAATAATTTTAACGCTTCATCAATCATTTCTTTGGCTTTCGTAAATTCCTCTGTAACATAGTAAACTTTGACTAAATCGGTTATTGCACCAACTTTAACCTGTTTATTTACATTTTTATCCTCTACGATTTCCAAATAAAATTTGATTGCTTCTTTATTTTTTCCTAATGTGGCATATAGGTAACCAAGGTTTTGGTTAGTTAGCTGAATAAGTTCTTGGTTGCTATTCAATCCGGCAAGATGTTTTGCGAGATTATAATTTTCAATCGCTTTATCATACATTTTAAGCCGGCGATATGATATTCCAAGTACAATATGACATTTAGCACAGTGGAGGAAATTATATTTTTTCATATAGATATCCAAAGAATAATTCGCATAAGCAATAGCTTCAAGCGTATTTCTGACTTGGCTGTATGCTATCGACATAGTATACTGCAAATCTGCAATTTCATCTTCGGGTATATCCAGATTACGTGATAATTCTTCTGCTTTTTTGTATCTTTCAATCGCGGTAGTATCTTCTCCAACTTGAGAATTATAGTTTCCACGGAATTTAAACCAGTAATAGAGTTCTCTCGTATCGAAGGAACTAGCCATTTTATTCAATTTATTGATTTGGTCCAATGCTAATTTTTCTTCGTCGAGATATAGGAAATATCTGATTTTATGAATCTCGAATAATAGTACACGATCAGATAAATTACTATCTAATAATTCCTGTAATTCATTGTATAATTCTTTGATTTCATTTCCGTCTTGCTTATCTAGAAGCATGACAAACCATTTTTCACATTTTTCCTCGATGACATCATCCATGTTGCGATCAAGTTCAATCCCAAGCCGATTACATAAGAGTTGAATGATGTGTGGGCTTGCTTCTGTTTTCAGATTCTCGATTTTTGATAAATAAGAAACGGATACAATTCCCTCCGCAAGCTCACCCAAAGTCATTTTCTGTTTTGTACGCTGCATCTTTATGAATGAGCCGATTTCAATCATCAAAGTCACCCTGCAATCTCTACTGTAATACTATTCTCGTCTATATTTGCTATATTTCTAGTATAGCATAATTTCTAAAAATTCATATTGGGAAAATAATGTCTTTTAAGGTCGATTATCAGGGTTGAATGTTTCGAATTTTCCTCTCACAAGAAAAAACCACCCTTATTTGCTCTTAAAAGCAATAAAGGTGGTTTTTTTCATTTTTAGAAAGCTATTTTAAAGCATTTCCGAGGTAGTTTTTCCTTGCATATGCTGGATGAGATAATCAGGGCCGCCAGCTTTAGAGTCAGTACCTGACATATTAAAGCCGCCAAACGGCTGGTAACCGACGATAGCTGCAGTACAGCCACGGTTAAAGTAAAGGTTTCCAACATGGAAGTCTTCACGGGCTTGTTCCAGATGCTCACGATTATTCGTAATTACTGCACCAGTCAGCCCGTATTCTGTGTTATTAGCAATTTCAATCGCTTCTTCGAAATCCTTCGCTTTTGTCAGTGCAACTACTGGACCAAAGATTTCTTCTTGCATAATACGTGCCTGAGGATCGACATCAGCAAATACAGTTGGTTTCAAGAACCAGCCTTTACTGTCGTCTCCTTCCCCACCAGTTAGAAGCTCTCCTTCTTCTTTCCCAATTTCAATATACTTCAAGATTTTATCATAAGCTGCTTGGTCAATTACCGGTCCCATAAAATGATTTTGGTCAGCAGGATCTCCAACGGTCAACTCATTTGTCAGCTCCACTACACGGTCTTTCACTTGATCGTAGACATCTTCATGAATAACTGCTCGTGAACATGCTGAACATTTTTGTCCGGAAAAGCCAAAAGCAGATTGAACGATGGATTGCGCAGCTAATTCAAGGTCTGCTTCATTGTCCACTACGATGGTATCTTTTCCACCCATTTCAAGGATGGTACGTTTAAGCCACTTTTGTCCTTCTTGGATGACCGCCGCTTTTTCAAAAATTCTAGTACCTACCTCACGGGAGCCCGTAAAGCTGATAAAGCGGGTACGTGGATGTTCAACGAGATAGTCGCCAACTTCACTTCCTGGACCTGGAATGTAGTTGACCACCCCTTTAGGCATACCAGCTTCTTCTAAAACCTCAATAAACTTATACGCAATAATTGGAGTAGTACTTGCCGGTTTAAGTAAAACGGTATTTCCAGTCACCATGGACGCAACTGTTGTACCTGCCATTATCGCAAACAAGAAATTCCATGGGGAAATAACTAATCCCACACCTAGTGGAATGTAATGGAATTGATTATGTTCAATTGGTCGACTGTTTACTTCAACACCATCTTTAATCTTCAACATTTGTCGGCCATAGTATTCTAGGAAATCGATTGCTTCTGCAGTATCCGCATCCGCTTCTTTCCATGGTTTACCACCTTCTTTAACGAGATGGGCATTAAACTCGAACTTACGCCGGCGGATAATTGCTGCTGCACGGAATAATACACCGGCACGGAATTTAGGATCCGTTTTTCTCCATGTATTAAACGTCTCATCAGCAACTTGCATGGCCTTTTCAGCAAGGTTTTTATTTGATTTAGATACATACCCTAGAATCTCCGTTTTATTGGAAGGGTTTACAACTTTGATTTTATCTTCGGTCGTTATTCTTTCTCCACCTATAACTAGTGGATATTCTTTACCGAATTCAGCTTCGATATTTTTCAAAGCTTCCTCCATTTTCTTTCGGTTCTCTTCTACAGAAAAATCTGTGAATGGTTCATGTGTGTAAGGTACTACCATGAAAAAACCTCCTTAAAATGTTATACAATCAAATTAACCTTGTATATGAATCTCAAATTCCATTGTAACGAAAATATGAAAGCGGTTCAAATATTAATAGGTTGATATATTTGTAAATTTGAAAAACCGTTTCATAACAGGTAGTTAAAACTGTTATGAAACGGCTTTTTACTAAAGAGCTATTAATGATATATATGAACGTTAGGTTTTTCCTCTCGGGCATTACGATAAATAAGACTTTCTACTTTATCATTAGATGTGACATTTATTTCGAGGTCATAGTGATTTTGGAAGATATCTCCTATCTTCTCATACACATGCTGGGTGAACCCAATTACCTCTGCTTTCCCATAAAATTGAATAGGTACTTCTATCGTCATTCGTTGTAATTCACCATTCACATAAAATCCTTTACCAATTGCTCCAACATAGTTAGGGAAGAATTTCGCAATTTCATTTCCAAATCGATTAAAGTTTTCCAAGTCAGTTAAATACTTATCTTCCGCTTCTCTCGATGGAAATAAAATATATTCCTCATCAATATCTTCCCAACCATCAATGGAACTGCTGCCACTTGGGACAATCGTTCTTGTCACGTAATTTCCTGGTACTGGTGAAGACTGCGATTCTTCACGATAGAGTGCGACCATAATGGGTACGTCAGGGACATCTTCCATTTCCCTTAATTCTTGTACGATAGTATCAGCAACTTCATATCCTTTAGCCAACATTTCATTCATGGAAATATCGTAATTGAAGGACGGTCCTCCAACCTCAACCTGATAGCGATACACTGATTTCAAGGCAATTCCAATCGAAATGCCTGCAACATGGACCGAATTACCTTCGCCAGGAAGAAGATAGTTCTGCTCTAAGATATGAGAGAATATCCTTGGATTGTCCTCATGTTTTTCACGGTCCCAACTCCTTCTTTCATCACGCGTCCCTGGGTTAAGTTCTTCGATTAAATTAATAATTGTTGATTCTGTTAAATATCTTCCTTCTTGGAAGAAATATTTTTCCGGATTGAAAACATCAAGTGAATGCCTTCTTAATCCTTCTTCCATTTCGTCGATATCCACACGATTTGCAACCTGTCGAGTGATAACTCCACGCGCCTCGCTTGTGCGATAAGGAAGAATCATCCGATAATTACTTTCTCCTAAGCGATTTCCCGGTACAATCGATGTTTCTACCTCTGAGTCATCTTCATGTTGTAAAACTTCATCATCATTTATTGATGGCGCACAACCAGCAAGCAATAGGAGTGCACTTAAAAATAGTATCTGTAATTTTTTCATTCCCCATCACTCCTCATTTAACGCTTCCAGCAGCTGCTCCTCATTCCATACAGTTATTCCGAGTTTCATTGCTTTTTCATATTTAGATCCTGCTGCTTCCCCAGCAATCACTAGGTCAGTTTTTTTACTTACACTACCTGTGACTTTACCGCCAAGTGCTTCTATTTTTTCTTTCGCTTCGTTTCTGTTCAACTGCTCGAGTTTTCCAGTAAGGACCACCGTTTTATCCGAAAATGGGGTGCCCTCTGACTGAACGTTTTTCCTCGGTCCTTTATATTCCATATTAACACCGAGTTCACTTAATTCACTGAGCAGTACGCCAACCTTTTCTTCCTCAAAATATTGCACGACGGAATCAGCCATTTTTTCTCCAATCTCATCAACTGCTACAAGCTCCTCGTAAGTTGCCTGCTGCAATCTATCCATCGTTTCAAATTCCTGTGCAAGAATCCGGGCAGCTTTTTCACCAATGAAACGTATACCTAAACCAAAGATTAATTTTTCCAATGAATTTTCTTTGGAAGCTTCAATGGCTTCAAGAAGGTTAGATACTGATTTTTCACCCATTCGTTCCAGTTTTAATAGTTCTTCCTTCTCTAAACGGTATAAATCCGCTATCGTATGAATTAATTTTGCGTTAAAAAGCTGCATGACAACTTTTTCTCCGAGACCATCAATGTTCATCGCATTTCGGGAAACAAAATGAATGATCCCTTCCATCAGTTGTGCAGGACAGTTTGGATTAATACATCTTAATGCTACCTCTTCTTCCAACCGGACGAGTTCAGCTTCACAAGCTGGACAATGGGAAGGCATCGTGAATTCAACTTCTTTCCCTGTACGTTGTTCTTTTACAGCCCGTACAACTTTAGGAATAATGTCGCCCGCTTTCTTCACAACGACTGTGTCTCCAATCCGGATATCCTGCTCCCGAATCAGATCTTCATTGTGCAGGGAAGCACGTCCCACAGTAGAACCAGCAATTCGTACAGGTTCCAAGATTCCAGTAGGTGTCACAACACCTGTCCTTCCAACGCTGAGTTCAATATCTAAGAGCTTTGTCATCACTTCTTCAGCAGGGAATTTATAGGCGATCGACCACCTTGGACTTTTAGCGGTATAGCCAAGTTCTTCTTGTTGGGCAAGGTCATCAATTTTAATGACAATACCATCAATCTCATACGGAAGATTTGGGCGTTCCTCTGTCCAGTAATTGACGAATTCCATCACTTCTTCAATCGTCTTGCATTTTCTCCATTCTGGATTCGTCTTGAAACCAAGTTCCTTCAAGCGCTCCAATCGGGCACTATGTGTAGGTAGCGTATTATTTTCCCATTCACCGACTGCATACAGGAAAACATCGAGATTTCTACTTGCAGCAATCTTCGGATCGAGTTGGCGCAATGAACCAGCAGCTGCATTACGAGGGTTGGCGAATAATTCCTGTCCTTTTTCTTCTCTTTCCTTATTTAAGTTCTCGAAAGAGCGTTTTGGCATAAACACCTCTCCGCGGACTTCCAAGGTCTCCTCATCTTTAAGAACTAGTGGAATACTCCGCACCGTCCTTAAGTTCGCCGTTATATCTTCGCCGACTGTTCCGTCTCCCCGGGTTGCGCCACGCACAAACTGTCCATTTTCATAGGTCAATGAAACAGCCAATCCATCAATCTTCAACTCACATATATAGGTGATGTCTGTACCGAGAGCATTCGTTGCCCTTCTTGCAAAATCACGCAAATCTTCTTCATTAAATGCATTCGAAAGACTAAGCATCGGCACACGATGACGCGCCTTTTCGAAGCCTTCCAACAATGTACCACCCACCCGCTGCGTCGGCGAGTCTGGAGTGATGAATTCCGGAAATTTTTCTTCCAGCTCTTCTAGTTCCTTTAACTTCGCATCGTATTCTGCATCGGGTACAGTAGGTTGATCCAGTACGTAATATTCATAGCCATATTGATTAAGTACTTCCTTTAATGCATCAATCTTTTCTTTTGCTTGTTGTTTATCCACAGAAGAAAGCACCTCTATTCTTTTGTAATTGGAGCAAATTGAGCAAGCAGTCGTTTAATCCCTGTTGGTGCCGGAAATGCAATATCCAATTCCATTTTATCTCCTTCACCTTGAACACGGACAATGGTGCCCACTCCCCATTTTTTATGTTTGACTTTATCACCGGCATTCCACTCTTCACTTGCAGCAGTGGATGTCCGTTCGATACGGCGGGCTTTACGTTTTGGCGGGAAGGATGTCTCACTCCTACTTCCAAAAGGCTGCCCAAACCTCGTTTCCTGTGCCACTTCGAATCCTTCAATCAATTCATCAGGAATTTCCTGAATGAAACGACTGACTGGATTCATGTTGGTGCGTCCATATAATGTACGCATACGAGCATTGGTTAAGTAAAGCTGTTTTTCCGCCCGTGTAATTCCTACATAGGCAAGTCTTCTTTCCTCTTCCATTTCCTCTTCATCAAACATGGAACGGCTATGCGGGAACACATTCTCTTCCATTCCGATTAAAAAGACTACAGGAAACTCCAGTCCCTTCGCAGCGTGTAACGTCATCAAGGTTACTTTTTGTTCGGAGCTTTCTTCTTCGTCCATCCGATCGATATCTGCAATGAGAGCCAGGTCGGTCAAGAAGGCAACGAGAGTTTTATCTTCCGCATGCTTCTCAAATTCCTGAGTAACCGTCTTGAATTCCTCCAAGTTTTCCAACCTGCTTTGTGATTCGAGTGATTGTTCCCTTTTCAGCATTTCTTCGTAACCTGTCCGTTCAAGTACTTGTTCGACCATATCGGTTGCCGTTAAAAATTCTTGCTGATCGACAAGGCTTTGAATTAACTCTCCGAATTTGGCCAATGCATTGGCAGCTCGAGGCGACACTCCAGTGAAATCGACTTCTTTTAATGTCTCAAAGAAGGAAATATCATGCATAGTCGCATAACTTCTAAGTTTTTCAATGGAAGATTTCCCAATTCCCCGTTTTGGTTCATTGACAATCCGTTCAAAACTAATGTCATCATCTGGATTCGTAATTAAACGCAGATAAGCCAGCATGTCCTTAATTTCTTTTCTGTCGTAGAACTTTGTGCCGCCGACCATTTGATAGGATATGTTGGATTTTACGAGCGTATCCTCCATCGCACGGGATTGAGCATTCGTCCGATATAGAATGGCGACGTCACTTGGCTGGTATCCGTCCCTCATTAATTCCTTAATCCGTTCGATGACGAATAGTGCTTCATCTTGTTCTGTTTGTGCTTGATAATAATTGATTTTATTACCTTCGATATTGTCTGTCCAAAGATTCTTCGGTTTTCTCCCAGTATTATTCTCAATAACCTTATTTGCTGCTTGAAGAATGAATTTTGTAGAACGATAATTTTGTTCCAATAAGACCGTTTTTGCATTTGGATAATCCTCTTCAAAGGTTAAGATATTTGAGATATCCGCACCTCTCCAACGATAGATGGACTGATCAGAATCTCCAACAACACAGAGATTTCGAAAGCGGCTAGCCAATTGTTTTACAAGGAAATATTGAGCATGGTTTGTATCCTGATACTCATCTACATGAATGTATTGGAATCTACGCTGATAAAATTCGAGGACCTCTGGGACACGTTTAAAGAGAAGAATCGTTTGCATGATTAAATCATCAAAGTCCAGGGATTGATTTTTCCGTAGCATCGTTTGGTACCCTGTATAGACTTGGGAAACTTGTCGCTCGTAAAAGTTACTAGCTTTTTTTTCGAAATCTGCATCAGAAATCAGTTCGTTTTTAGCACTGCTGATTTGACCAAGCATTGCACGGGGATCGAATTGTTTGGGATCGAGGTTAAGATTTTTTAATACTTGTTTCACAACTGATAGTTGGTCACCACTATCAAGGATTGTAAAATTACGGTTATAACCAATCCGATCTATATCTCTTCTTAAAATACGTACACACATCGAGTGGAACGTGGATACCCACATATATTCCGCCTCTGGTCCGACTAACTTGCTTACCCTCTCCCGCATTTCTCGAGCTGCTTTATTCGTGAAAGTTATCGCTAGAATATTTCGAGGAGCCACTCCTTTTTCACCTAAAAGATAAGCAATCCGATGGGTAAGTACTCTTGTCTTTCCACTTCCTGCTCCGGCCATAATCAGAAGTGGACCTTCCGTATGCTTTACAGCCTCTTGTTGTTCTTTATTCAGTCCGGCCAATAACTCTTCGGTTGTCCGACTCATTTTTCCAACACCTTACCCTTCTTCTTTTACTGCTTCTACTGTTTTAAGTGCTTCTTTCAAATTCGTATAAATACTATTTCCGACAATGATGACATCTGCATGTTCCTTCATCTCGATTGCCTGTTCCTTCGTTTCGATTCCGCCTCCATAAAAGAGCAACGTATCTTCAAGTACATCACTAACTTCCTTCACGAGTTGCGGGTCACCGTACGTGCCGCTATATTCCACGTAGAAAATCGGCAAGTGGAAAACATGCTCCGCCATATAGGCATACGCCTTCACATCTTCCGCATCTGGTAAATAGCAATTCGTATATGTAAAAGCTTTCGCGTCTTCATTTAAGATGCAATATCCTTCAAAGTAAATCTCACTATATTCCATCATATCAATATACTGCTTAATAGCCTGATGCTGCACATCCATCATATACTTCTTTTCCTTGGAATTGAGCACCATTGGTACAAAGTAATAATCAAATCCGGGAGTTAATGTCTCTTCCTCAGAAACCTCAAGAATACAAGGCACAAGATGGTTCCTGCGGATTCTTGACAATAAATCTAAAACACCGTCCAATGTGACGTTATCCGTACCGCCAATAATGACCGCATCTGTCCCTGACTCACAGACAGCGTCCAAGTCCTCATCCGAGATTTCCTTTGCCGGGTCCAATTTGAATATATGTTTCCATTCTTTTAATTGATTTGCTTGTATAGTCAACCGTTCCATCCTCCATTATGTTCTTCCATTTGTTTATTATAACAAAAAACGCTAGAGGAATTTAGGAAATTGATGTGGAATTATTGGGGAAATGTTGTGGTGTTAAAATAAGGCTAATATTAACGTTTTTCGGGATGATTTATGGAATGGAAAATAGGTAACTATTATAATGTTTTTTGAAAAATAATGGCATGATTTTTAATTGGAAAAAATCCTAGATAAAACGGAAGCTACTGTTTTGAAAGTAGCAACGCTGCTCAAAATTAGCAGTAAAAAACAGCAAGGAGCAGGTGCTCTTGCTGTTTTTTATATTGCAATTATTCTTCTTTCAAACGATCGACGACCAATTTATAACCATCACTTCCAAAATTGATGCATCTGCGAACTCTGGAAATTGTTGCTGTAGATGCATTCGTGTCATTTTCGATGGCACTATATGTTGCTCCTTCTAGAAGCATTTTTGCAACCTGTAAACGCTGGGCAAAAGATTGTATTTCCGACATCGTTGCCAAATCATCAAAAAACTGATAGCATTCTTCGCGGTTTTTCAGCGATAAAATAGCATCAAATAATTGATCTAATTGTTCTCCTCGTAGTTTATCAATTTGCAATTTATTAACCTCCTGCTTTATTTCACATACTTATTCCGGATTGGATATCGTGACACTTTCCTCTATACTCGGATTTGTCGGAACCACATTTATCCAAGTTTTACCTGGCACAAACCCAATTTTCTTCCCATCCTTGACTGGAATAAGTCTACCACCTTCATTTTCCCATTGAAGTTGCTGCACTTTTCCATCTTGAAGCAAATAAGCGTTTCCTCCAGAGTCAAGGTCAATTGCTCTTCTTCCTTGGTCATCGATTACTTGATGAAAGGCTTCTATAATAAAAACATTCTTTACCTCAATTGGCGTTCCTGTATCCATCTCCACGGTCTGCTCACGGTCGTTATATCTTTTATACGAACCGTTTGCTTCATCAAAAGAAAATTCCACAATTTCCATCGGGTTTTCACTGTATACTATCTCTACATGCTGTGCCGGTTCGCCTGCAATACCTTCTATTTCTTCCTCTTCCAAGAATGGAAGGGGTTCATAATCCACAGTTGTTTCATACCCTTTTCCTTCGGCTACGCCATATACCGCATCAGTCAGTACATAAGAATTATGCGGCGCTTTTCGGAATGATTCCCGTTTAAATAATTTCCCATCATTGTCATAGGTTGATCCGTTTAAGAAAGAAATCCCTTGATTAATGATCATTTGGTCGACAAAGTCTGCGGCACCGTGATAGACATACAGCGCATTGTATCGGTCTGCTAAGTCAAAATAATATTCCCTCGCACTACGTACTGGACCAATCACATCAGGAATTTCACTTTGGAATAGAGCAAGAAATCGGGTGATCTTTCCTTCTGCCAATATTTCAAAGACAATATCTGCCTTGGATAATCCTGATTGCGGACGTGCTTCACTATGGTTATTAACCATGACTCCGATTATACGATTATCAACAGAATCATTTGTATATAACCCTGTTAAAGGATAACGGTTTTCTCCTTCAACTTCCACTTCTATCTCTTCTTTTGGTTCTTTTCCTATATCTTTTTCCTCATGGTCTGTAGTTTGATCTTCATCTTTCGAACAAGCCACTAACAGTATAGCTAAAAATAATAAGCCACCAAGTATTTTTTTCATAATCCCCACATCTTTCTATTAGCGTATTTTCTTATTTACTTTCATTATACGCTTTGGGTAAAATGCTGCACATCCTATTTTTGAATAATTTATCGAGCAAATTCATCAAGATCGCTCTGTATAATATACTACTTTATCACTTTAATGCTGTAAAGCTAAAAGTATATAATTAGGATATTTTTATAAGTTAGCATTGTGTTCTGTGAGTTTATTGTATTAATGGTAGCTTATATGCCATCTTAATTGGATTTTAATCGATAGAGGAAACGTAAGAGAGTCTTACATGCCCTCTTAACTGGCTTTTCATCGATAAAGAGTACATGAGAATGGCTCACATGCCCTCTCAACCGGTTTTTATCCAATAAAGGGTACGTGAGAATCTCAACTGATTTTTCATCGATAAAGGGAACGTGAGAATAACTCATTTACCCTCTCACTAGGAGAATTGTCACCGAAAGAAGTAACGCAAGAAAAATCCTCATGCCTCGCCCTGTTAAACGAAAAAGAAACCAACTAATTTGGCTGTAATCAGCCAAATTAGATGGTTTCATCATCTCAATTATTTACCAATATCTTTACGATAGAAGAAGTCGTTCGTATCATCAAATATTTTCAAAGCATCGTAAACTTTTCCTGCTGCTTCTTCTCTTGTTGCTGCCACAGCACCAACGAGAAGTACACGTCCCCCGTCAGAAACGAGTTCACCATTCTCTAGTTTTGTCCCTGCATGAACGGTGAGTGGATTAGATCCTTCTGGTAATTCTGGCAGCTGTACCCCTTTCTTATAAGAACCAGGATATCCTTGAGAAGCGATGACAACACCAAGTGAAGCGGCATCCTCCCATACTAATTCTGGGTCATTACCGTCGAGTACATCATGAAACACTTGATATAAATCATTTTTTAACAAAGGCAGCACGACCTGCGTTTCTGGGTCACCAAACCTTGTATTGAACTCAATCACTTTCGGACCTTGCGCAGTCATAATGAGTCCCGCATAAAGAATTCCTGTGAATGGACGACCTTCTTTTATCATTCCATTTGCGGTTCGCAACAAAATATTCTCCATCGCAAAATCCAAGTCAGCTTGGGTAACATCATCTGCTGGAGCAAATGCACCCATGCCGCCAGTGTTTGGGCCTTCATCATTATCAAATGCACGTTTATGATCACGAGCTGTAACCATTGGGAATACTTTATCCTCATGAACAAAAGCCATCAAAGAGAATTCCTTACCATCTAAAAATTCTTCAATAACAACAGTGGCACCTGCTTCTGCGAAAGCTTTAGAGACGAGCATATCATCTACTGCATCAAGCGCCTCCTCTTCTGTTAAAGCGACAATAACACCTTTACCGGCTGCGAGTCCATCCGCCTTAACAACGATTGGAGCACCTTGTTTTCGAATATAGGCTTTAGCTTCTTCAGGATCGGAAAAAACGGCATAAGCTGCAGTGGGAACATCATACTTCTGCATAAATTCTTTCGCATAGCTTTTGCTTCCCTCCAACAAGGCAGCTTTCTCACTCGGTGCGAAGATTTTCAATCCTGCTTCTTGAAAACGATCAGCGATTCCTGCATTCAAAGGATTCTCAGGACCGACAACTGTCAAATCAATTTCTTGCTCTTTTGCAAAAGCGACAAGTCCATCAATATCCATTTCATCAATGGCAACGCACTCAGCAGATTTCGCAATTCCTGCATTTCCAGGTGCTGCGAATATTTTTGACACTTGTTTACTTTCTCCAAGCTTTGTTACGATGCTATGTTCACGACCACCACGGCCAACTACTAAAACGTTCATCGCTATTCTCCCTTTGTCGATTAATGTTTGAAATGACGCATATTTGTATAAACCATTGCGATGCCATGCTCATCACAGACATCGATGGAATCTTGGTCACGATTCGAGCCACCTGGTTGGATAATTGCTGTTACTCCTGCTTTAATCGCATTTTCCACTGTATCAGGCATCGGGAAAAATGCATCCGATGCAAGAACAGAACCTTGGGCTTTTTCTCCAGCTTGTTCAATTGCAATTTTTGCGGAGCCGACACGGTTCATTTGTCCTGCACCGATACCGATTGTCTGATTATCTTTTGCAAGCACAATCGCATTCGATTTCACATGTTTTACTGCTTTCCATGCAAATAATAAATCAGCAATTTCTTTTTCGGTAGGCTGACGTTTTGTCACTACTTTTATGTCATCTGCTGTCACTCGTCCAGCGTCTTGATGTTGAATAAGCACTCCACCACTAACGCTTGTAAGTTTATGAGTTACCTCTTTCGTCTGAGTCATATCAACTTCAAGCAGACGAATGTTTTTCTTCTGTGTTAGGATTTCTAGTGCTTCGTTTGTAAAGCCAGGTGCTACGACAATCTCCAAGAAAATACCACTCAAAATCTCAGCTGTAGCTGCGTCTACTTCACGATTCAATGCAATAATCCCACCGAAAATCGAAACTGGATCGGCATCATAAGCAGATTGGAATGCTTGCGATAAACTGTCAGCTACACCAATTCCGCATGGATTCATATGCTTCACTGCAACTGCTGCTGGCTCACTATATTCTTCAACAATTTCAAGTGCAGCATTTGCGTCTTGAATATTGTTATAAGAGAGCTCTTTTCCATGAAGTTGTTTCGCCCTAGCTAAACTTAAACCAGTTGAAAGTGGAGCACGATAGAAGGCTGCCGCTTGGTGCGGGTTCTCTCCATAACGTAAATCTTGAACTTTTTCATATGTAACGGTGTAAGTTTCAGGGAACTCTTCTCCTGTTTCACCAGCAAAGTAACCTGCAATCATCGCATCATAATTTGCTGTGTGACGGAATACTTTTGCTGCCAATTGCTGACGTAATTCCAGAGAAACATTGTCTTCTTTTAGTGCTTCTAGTACTCTAGGGTAATCTTCCGGATCAACAATAACAAGAACATCTTCAAAGTTCTTCGCTGCCGAACGAAGCATCGTCGGTCCACCAATGTCAATATTTTCAATGATTTCCTCTTTAGAAACGCCGGCTTTCTGTAACGTTTCCTTGAACGGATATAAGTTGACGACTACGATATCAATCGGTTGAATGTCGTTCTCTTCCATCTGTTTCATATGGTCTGGGTTTGAACGCTTACCTAGCAAGCCACCATGCACTTTTGGATGAAGTGTTTTTACACGACCGTCCATAATTTCAGGGAACCCCGTCACTTCATCGATAGCTACCGCATCTACACCTGATTCTTGAAGGGATTTTAATGTACCTCCAGTAGAAATGACTTCAATCCCTAACTCACTTAAACCTTTAGCAAAATCTGTAATATTATTTTTATTGGAGACACTTATTAACGCTCTTTTCACCTTGAAAATCCCTCACTTCTTTATAAGCTCTTTAATGACTTGTGGATATAAACGATGCTCCACTTCTTGAATTCGTTGTTGTAATGTTTCTTTCGTATCGTCTTCAAAAACCGACACTGCTTCTTGCGAGATGATAGGACCTGTATCCATTCCTTCATCCACATAATGAACCGTGACTCCTGTTACTTTCACTCCTGCTTCGTAAGCCTGTCCGATTGAATCCATACCTGGGAACGCCGGAAGCAGGGAAGGGTGGATATTTAGGATTTTGCCTTGAAATGCGCCAAGTAATGTTTCACCTACTAAACGCATATATCCTGCAAGAAAAATCCATTCAATCTCTTTATCTTTTAAAATATCCACTATTTCTTGTTCATATGCTGCTTTATTCTCATAATCCTTTGCAGAAAAAACAAAGGTTTCAATTTTTGCTTCTTTCGCTTTATCAATTACTGCTGCATTCGGCTTGTCACATATTAAAAGCGAAATATCACAAGGCAAGTTCGTATCGTCGATAATCGCTTGAAAATTAGAACCTGTGCCAGATGCAAAAACCGCTGCCTTCACCTTAGCCATTAGGAAAACTGCACTCCTTCAGAATTTGTAACTTTACCGATGATGGAAGCTTCCTCTCCCGCTTCCTTCAAAATAGAGATGGTATCCTCAGCATCTTCTTCTTTCACTACAAGCACCATTCCAACCCCCATATTAAATACACCGTACATTTCATCTTCAGGAATGTCGCCTTTCGTTTGTAAGAAGGTAAAGATTTCTGGGATATTCCAGCTTCCTTTTTGCACTTCAACGCCGAGTCCTTCAGGAAGCATTCTCGGAAGGTTTTCATAAAATCCTCCACCCGTTACGTGGGAAATTCCTTTAACATCAACTTTTTCTAATACTTTCGCTACTTGCTTCGCATAGATTTTCGTTGGTGTTAAGAGAACTTCTCCTAAGGGCTTTGAAAGTCCTTCATATTGTTCTGCATAATCCAAGTCTTCCACAACTTTACGTACAAGAGAGTAGCCATTTGAATGGACTCCGCTGGATGGAAGACCGATCAACACATTACCTTCCTCTATCGTCTGTCCAGTAATGAGTTTCGATTTTTCCGCGATACCGACAACAAATCCTGCAAGGTCATATTCATCGTCGCTGTACATTCCCGGCATTTCTGCAGTTTCCCCACCAATTAAAGCAGCACCAGCATCCACACAACCATTTGCAACTCCTGCTACAATCTGTTCAATTTTTGCAGGCTCATTTTTCCCGCAAGCAATATAATCGAGGAAGAATAGCGGTTGAGCTCCTTGAGCGACAATATCATTCGCACACATTGCGACAAGATCGATGCCAACCGTATCATGCTTGTCCATTTGGAAAGCGAGTTTTAATTTCGTACCGACACCATCTGTTCCCGAAACCATAACTGGTTCTTTGTAGGAGAAACTTGATAAATCAAACAACCCTGCAAAAGAACCGATACCACCTAAAACCTCCGGACGGGTTGTTTTATTAATATGCTTTTTCATCCGTTCAACGGCTTCGTAGCCGGCTTCGACATCGACACCTGCTTTTTTATATACATCTGACATGGTTACACATCCTCTTATACTTTTTTAGGAGGGGTCTTCTCTATTATCCAATATAGGTACTGGATATTCTCCCGTCATACAAGCATGGCAAATTCCTTGATGAATCGATCGTTCTTGGACGATTGCCTGCTTCATGCCTTCCACTGATAAATATGCAATACTGTCTGCCTCGATCAGTTCACGTATTTCTTCTGGTGAATGATTCGCAGCAATCAATTCTTCCTTTGTTGACATATCAATCCCGTAATAACATGGGTCTTGAATGGCAGGAGAGGCAATCCGGACATGGACTTCTTTCGCTCCTGCTTCCTTCAATAGCCGTACAATATGCCGGGAGGTCGTTCCTCTTACGATAGAATCGTCAATCATTACAACGCGTTTTCCTTCTACAATCCCACGTACAGGGGAAAGTTTCATCTTCACACCTTGTTCCCGCAGCTCTTGGGAAGGCTGAATAAATGTACGTCCGATGTAACGATTTTTAATAATCCCCATTTCATAAGGCAGACCGGATTGTTCTGCATAGCCGATGGCTGCTGATATACTTGAATCTGGAACACCCGTCACCACATCAGCTTCTACGGGAGCTTCTTTTGCAAGCTCGATACCCATACGCTTCCTCGAAGCATGAACATTCACTTGATTCATATCACTGTCTGGTCTGGAGAAATAGACGTATTCCATTGCGCAAAGTCGACGTTGCTCCCTCATGGCAAACCGGACGGATTTCAATCCTTGATCATTGATTACAATCAATTCACCTGGCAGAACTTCACGTTCAAAAGTCGCCCCGATGAGATCAAAAGCACTTGTTTCAGATGCTACAACATAAGCATCACCAAGTTTTCCAATGGATAGAGGACGAATACCGTGCGGATCTGCTGCAGCATACATATTCTCTTTATCTAAAATCAAGAAGGTAAATGCACCTTCAAGTTGCTGAAGAGCTTGAATAATCGCGTCCTCGTTTGTATTTTCCTTACAACGTTTTATCAAATGGGCAAGTAGCTCTGAATCGGTGGAGGTCTGTAAAATACTGCCGTTATCTTCTAACACATCCCGCAGCTTTTCTCCATTGACGATATTTCCGCTATGGCTGATGGCGAGGCTGGTTTTTCTTGTCCGGAAGACGAGCGGCTCGACACTGTCTACTGCCCGTCGCTTATCGCCATGCTTCGAATATCTTACATGTGCGATCGCTGCAGTTCCTTTTAATTCTTTAAAACCAGCGTGCTTGAAAACATCATTTACAAGACCTAGACCTTTATGAAGTTTCAGTTCTTCTCCATCACTTACTACAACGCCCGCACCTTCTTGTCCACGATGCTGCTGAGCGTGGAGTCCATAATAGGAAAGCTCGGCAGCATGCGTATGTCCCCATATTCCAAACATAAGACATTCCTCTTTTAAGCTTTAGATTTCAAAAGCTGTGGAATTGCTTCCTTCCATAGCTTATTGAGTTGTTCGATTTCATCTTCAATGACAGATTCTCCGTTGATTTGTACGTTGATTTTTCTATCAGCAGTAACGGTACCGATATGAGTTGCATCTTGAACGATTTCTTCAAATTTTGCTTTGTTTTCTTCTTTAACAGATAGGAGGAAACGGGATTGCGTTTCACTGAATAGTACCGTTGTCGGATCGCCTTCCAGCTCTACCGCAACACCTAAGCCTTTATCGTTAAAAGTAGATTCAGAAAGGGCAACAGCGAATCCGCCTTCCGCTAGGTCATGGGCAGATTCAACCACACCTGCTCGGATTGCTTCCAGGATTTGTTGTTGGCGTGTTGTTTCTGTCTCCAGGTTGATTTCCGGTGCTTTTCCAGAGTAGGAACCTTCGAGAACATTTTGTAATTCACTTCCACCAAATTCAGGTTTTGTTTCACCTACAAGATAGACGAGGTCACCTTCGTTTTGGAACGTATTGGCAGTTACATAATCTGTCGACTCAAGCAATCCAACCATACCGATGATTGGTGTTGGCATAATCGCTTGCCCCTCCGACTCATTGTAAAGCGAAACATTACCACTGATTACTGGAGTTTCTAATTTCAGGCAAGCTTCACGGATTCCATCAATACTCTGTTCCATTTGCCAGAAAGTTTCAGGATTTGTCGGATTACCGTAATTTAGGCCATCCGTAATCGCAAGTGGTTTCGCTCCTGTACAAATCAAGTTACGGCTCGCTTCTGCAACTGCAATCTTACCGCCAACTTTTGGATCTAAGTATAGATAACGGGAGTTACAGTCTGTAGTGATTGCAATAGCTTTATCCGTTCCTTCAATTTTCACAACTGCAGCGTCACTTCCCGGTCCGACTAAGGTATTTCCTTGAGCTTCCGAATCGTATTGCTTGTACGCCCATTCTTTACTTGCAATTGTCGGCTGCTGCAGTAACGTACGAAGCATTTCCTGATGATTCTCCACAGCTGGCACAGATTTTTCTTTTGCCTGAAACTCTTGATAATACTTAGCCTCTTCTGCAGGTAATTCGTAAACCGGAGCATCGTCAGTCAAAGCATCCACTGGAATTTCTGCTTGAACTTCACCTTGATGCTTAATGCGGAATACTTTTTCTTCAATGACCTCACCGATAGCGACAGCTTCTACATCGTGTTTTTCGAAAATATCAAGAATTTCCTGTTCCCTGCCTTTTTTCACGACGAGGAGCATTCTTTCTTGTGATTCGGAAAGCATCATTTCATAGGCGTTCATGTTTTCTTCTCGTTGCGGAACATGGTCAAGAACTAGCTCCATTCCCGTTCCGGCTTTACTTGCCATTTCACTGGCAGAAGAAGTAAGACCAGCTGCACCCATATCTTGAATACCGACTAATGCATCCGAGTGGATGACTTCAAGACATGCAGCGACTAGCTTTTTACCCATATGAGGGTCACCAATTGCAACAGCGGATTTATTATCTTCTTCCGCTTCTACAACATCAGAGGAAAAAGCTGCACCGCCAATACCGTCTCTGCCTGTTTTACCACCAGCATAAATGACGGTATTTCCAGTGCCTTCAGCCACACCTTTTTGTACATCTTCGTGATTGACAAGTCCAACAACCATTGCGTTTACAAGTGGGTTCTCCTCATAAGTCTTATCAAACTGGACTTCCCCACCAACCGTTGGAACTTCAATTGTATTACCATAGCTTGCGATTCCACGAACTGCTTCGGAAAACAACCATTTTGTCCGATCTGTATCTAGGTTGCCAAAGCGTAAAGAGTTAAGTGCAGCAATTGGCTTTGCACCCATGGAAAAGACATCACGTAAGATTCCGCCTATCCCTGTAGCAGAACCTTCAAATGGTTCTACATAGGAAGGGCTGTTATGGCTTTCGATTTTAAATACGACCGCTTGATTGTCACCGATATCGACAACTCCAGCACCTTCACCAGGACCTTGAAGAACATGAGATCCTTCGGTTGGGAATTTTCGTAGCAGAGGCTTAGATGTTTTGTAACTGCAATGTTCCGACCACATAGCTGAGAATATTCCAGTCTCAATATAGTTCGGAAGACGATTCATCTTTTCTTTAATAAGCTTAAATTCTTCATCCGTTAAACCCATTTCTTGATAAATTTTTTCAGTTTCAATTTGCTCTGGATTGATTGGGTTCATGCTCATTCGCTTTTCCCTCCGTGTTTGGAAATTTTATTATTTAGATTTTTCATATTGCTCAACTTGGCTTAATACGTCTTCCATATCTTTGCCGACAAACGTAATATGACCCATTTTTCTTTTCACTTTCGCGGCAGCCTTTCCATACAGGTGGCTATGTCCATAAGGATTTGTTTTCACATAATCTAGTAAATCATCTATATCTTCACCTAAAATATTCACCATAATTGCAGGCTGTAAAAGTTCAATTGGTTTTAAAGGCAGACCACAAATTGCAAGGACATGTTGATCAAATTGTGAAACGTTACAAGCTTCAATACTATAATGCCCTGAATTATGAGGGCGTGGCGCCATTTCATTTAAATAAATCTCATCACCACGAACAAACATTTCAATGGCAAAAGTTCCGACAATCTTCATTTTCTCCCCGAGAAGACGAGCTGCTTGATAAGCTTTTTCCTGTACAGCTTCACTCACATTTGCAGGTACTGTCGTTTTGTATAAGATATGATCACGATGTTCGTTCTCAGAAATCGGGAAGAAGGCGATATCTCCTTGTAACGAACGGGAGAATACGACTGAAATTTCTTTGTCGAAGGTAATCCATTCTTCAATAATGCAATGGCCTTGCTCCTCGGCAAATTTAACCGCATCTGCCTTATCCGCGTCTGTTTCTATTTTCAGTTGCCCTTTCCCATCATACCCACCGCGACAAGTTTTAATAACCGCTGGAAGTCTCACATCCTGCAGTGCAATCTCTGCTTCTTCCCCATTTTTCACGATGGAAAAGTTCGGTACTGGAAGCCCCAAATCTCTTATCGTTGATTTTTCTTTTTCTCGATTTTGGGTAACTTCCAAAGCAAAAGCTCCTTGAGGAAGTTTCCCTTGAGCTTCAATATACGTTGCTGCATCAAGATCGACATTCTCAAATTCATACGTTACAACGTCACTGATTTTAGTCAGTTCTTTAATGGCATTCATATCATCATAATCAGCAGTAATTTGTACATCTGCCACTTGAGCGGTAGGACAGTCGGGAGTTGGATCAAGAACTGCGATTTTATAACCCATATATCTTGCTGCGATAGCCATCATTCTTCCTAATTGACCGCCGCCGATAATTCCAATTGTTTTTGGTGGTAAAATCACATTATTTGTTTGCAAGGTCTTCCCTCATTTCTGCGACTTTTTCTTTCATATTTTTACGGTATTTCTCCAAATTATCAGCTATTTCTTCATCAAATGTTCCAATTATTTGTGCAGCCAAAATTCCTGCATTCGTTGCCCCGGCTTTCCCAATTGCAACAGTTGCGGTAGGTACTCCACCTGGCATCTGGACGATCGATAATAATGAATCCAAGCCATTCAATGCTTTACTTTGCACTGGAACACCAATTACAGGGAGGTTCGTTTGAGAAGCAACCATTCCAGGTAAATGTGCAGCTCCTCCTGCACCGGCGATGATCACCTTGAGACCACGATTACGGGCATTCTTTGCATAATCAAACATGTCATCCGGTGTCCGGTGGGCCGATATCACTTCTTTTTCATAAGAAACATTCAACTCTTCAAGTACTTTACATGCATGCTCCATGGTTTCCCAATCGGAAATGCTTCCCATAATAACCCCAACTTGAGACATTAAAAATCCCTCATTTCTGTTAAGTTTAAAAAAGTCTATACCTTTCTCATGGCTTTGAGAGAAGATGATAGACTTAGGATAGACAACATTCATCAAGATATTTCACAAGTAAAATAATCTGATGCATCTTCCCTCATAGTCCTAAAATTTACGGTCTTAGGGTAGAAACTTCGGAGCCATATTCTCCATGAAATATATGAGGAACTAATTTAATTTTCTGGGTTAAGCATATCAAAACAGAGATAAAAAATCAATAAAAAATCGAACGATACAATAATAATTCTTGTAATCGTTCGGATTTTAGGTAGTTTACTAGATTTACTAAGACACAACGGTAGTCAAATCCATCGTTCATCGTTCAATACTTATTGGGATTCACTCTCTCTTTTCTCTTCCATAGCCTGTTCTTCAATCAGTTCTTCATGATGTTTCCGGATTTTACTCTTCCGTACTTGTTTAACCCAGAATCCACCATGAATTTGTTTCGGCTCATAAGAGATAATAAATGCTTTTGGATCAATTTCTTGAATCAATTCGTACAAGGAAAGTTCATACTTTCTCGGGGTAAGGATTTGCATGGATAAACGATCTCCATCCATCCCATAAGAAAACCAGCTTGTTACACCAAATCCTTTCTCCCGAATTTGTTGGGTGAACTTTATGTCTGGGTTGGAAGAAGTGACATTGACAACGATATAACCGAGCGCAAGCTTTTCTTCAATAATGGAACCTACAATGACCCCAAGTCCATACCCGAGTGCATAGGCGATTAAATTTTGTATTTCATTTAGATTATCAAGTACGAGTCCGAGACCGACGACATAAATGACCACTTCAATCGTACTGACAAGAGCAGCGATATAACGCCTTCCCTTTAATGTAAGGATCATCCTTACCGTGAACATAGAAACGTAAATTACGTTAATCGCAAATATAATTGCTATCATGATAAAAGCATTTTCGAGCAAAATAATCCCTCCTGTTTCATGATTCCCCTTCTATATATGGAATGAAACAACGATAATCAATGGATCTGATGTTACTTTTCCACTAATGCCAAAGAGAATTCACCAATCGCATCTTCTACATATAAATCAGTAATTGAAGTGTAATAATTCTGGATGACTGCATTAAATTCCAAATTGTATTCAGGTACTCTAACTAAAAATTCATTTTTATATAACTCCGTTGTAATACGATGGTAATCATCACTGTGAACTTTAAAATCAAACTGAATCAATCTTCGCCCACCATTTTCACTATCTAGTACTTGTTCTCGAAAATTACTCACATCATCTATTATCAAATCATTAATATGGATTTCCATCATTACCCCACTCCTTGTTATGGAATGACCCAGTTATTCTTTGTTCGGACCAAAAACACGATCATCAATCGCTGACTCCTGGCCACGCAAGCGTTTTTTCAACCGTCTTACCCAACTTTCAGCTAGCAATTCACAAGAGGCCAATTCATCTGCCATAAGTAAATCGTCTTTATGAAAATGCATCACCTCATTAGCAGCTTGGATAGACCACTGTGGATACGGCCGTTCAATTAAATGGATTGGACTATCCGCTTTCACATAACCTTCCTTTAACACACGGAAATACCAGCCTGTCCTTCCGGTGTTTTGAATTTGTAAAGCAAGATCTAGAATGTCAAAACGTCTCGCTGGTTTCCAGCATGGTTGCCTTGGCTGTGAAACTTGGATGACCGCGTCTCCCACCTCGTATGTATCCCCGATACATACACTAAACTCATCCATCTCCAGAACAACAAAGTTCTCACCCATACCGCCCATCGTGATATCTTCCCGTTCATACTTTTCTTGCCAAAACGTGTAATGTTTAATTGGATAACAAAAAATCGCCTTTTCCGGCCCGCCATGGTTTTTCTTATCAGCCACTTCATCGCCGACAAGACCTGTCTCACTAAGCCACACTTCTCCAGTGGCTTCATTTTTAAACATCCCACTTTCCCACTTTCTTTCTAGTGGATGTTTCGCATTCTCTTTTCCAGCTTGTTTTACCTTCCCGATAAATAGTTTATGTAGATGAGGCTCGTGCTCTTCCATTGTTTCACCTGCTTCTCCATGATATTATAGTTCTTATTCTACTTTAATTATTTAAAGAATGAAACAGATACATATGGAGGGGAAATTATGGCGACAGAGAAAGCAATATTTGCAGGTGGATGTTTCTGGTGTATGGTACAACCTTTCGATACGTGGGATGGAGTGCATCAAGTAATCTCAGGCTATACCGGCGGTCATGTTGAAAATCCGACGTACGAGCAAGTAAAAACTGGCGAAACAGGGCATTATGAAGCGGTTGAAATCATTTATGATCCTGAAATTATTAGTTACGAAACCATTCTCGATGTTTATTGGCAACAAGTGGACCCGACTGATCCTGATGGTCAATTCCAAGATCGTGGAAGTCAATATCGGGCTGCAATTTTCTATACAACACAGGAACAAAAGGAAAAAGCGGAAGCCTCCAAAGCAGAACTTGCCGCAAGTGGTAAGTTCACCAAACCGATTGTTACTGAAATCCTTCCTGCTACTGTCTTTTATCCCGCAGAAGAGTACCATCAAGATTTTTATAAAAAAGAATCAGAGTACTATCAAGAGGACCGAGCGAAGTCTGGCAGAGATGAGTTTATTGAAAAGCATTGGAAAGCTGAGTAAGAGATAAAAAGAGGCTGGGACATAACTAGCCGAAAACAGTAATTAAAAAGGATCCAAGCAATCAAAACTTTGCTAGGATCCTTTTTTGAGTCAAATTTATCATTATCGGT